>JBBQGK010000030.1:0-34310 GCA_038322885.1 Bacteriovoracales bacterium
AAACTAGTGGGAGATTTCAATGAGCATGACGAAGGCAGATATTGTTGAGCGCATCTACAAAGAAGCGGGTTTCTCTAAGAAGGAAGCTGCTGAATTAGTAGATCTCGTCTTCAAAGTGATCAAAGATACTCTAGCTAAGGGCGAGAAAGTAAAAATCTCCGGATTCGGAAATTTTTCTATCCGCGACAAGGCGACACGTATTGGTAGAAATCCTCAGACTGGTTCTGCGATGCCAATCAACGCACGCCGAGTTCTGACCTTTAAGCCATCGCAAATTTTAAAAGAAGACATCACTGAGCGCTATGCTCACCGTCTCGATGAAAGTGGTAACGAAAACACTTCATTACCTGTGAAAGAAGCTAAGCCTCGTGCTTTGAGTTCTTTCTTGAATAATGAAGATGACACTGATTACGGCGGTCACGACGACGACAACGATGACGAATAGGATTTAATCCTGTTATCATTTGGTCATGATTCCTAATAAATCAAATTTTAAGTTCCAAGAGCTGCCTCCTATTACGGGAGTAAAGCCTTATGTCATCAGGTTCTGGGAAACCGAGTTTGAGGATATCAAGCCCATTACCTCTGACTCCGGTCAAAAGCTTTACGCTAAAAAAGATATCGAAGTTATTCTGAAAATCAAAAAGCTTCTCTTTGATGAGAAGCTCTCGATTCCAGAGGCCCGGGCGATCATGAAGAATGGAGATCAAGTCGATTTCTCGAGCGGTGAAGGGATGAATAAAAGGCCTGAGTCACCGATGGAAATGGCACGTGAAAAAGTGTTGGTAGCGCTGGACTTGATTCACGAGATTAAGTTCAAGCGAAAGTGGTAATCCAGTTTTTTAAATCCGGAACATTTACAGAGATATTTTTTTCGATCATGCTGAAGTTCAGAGTTATTTTCTTTTGATTATTTTTGAAATATTCATCCATCATCTTTGAGAGGTGGGAGAGCTTATGCGCTTTCATAAGGTGAGAGAGCCGAGTGTGAGAAGCCTTGAGGGTGTCGGTTGCTTGCTCTGTTGAAGAGATGAAAGGATTGATCATCTTCTCATGAGGTGAAACTTCTTCAGTCAACTCGGAGAGATCATCTAAGAGTTGAAACGTCACACCGATTTCGCGACCCACTCGTAAAAATTCCTTAGTTAATTTGAGACTTTTGTTTTTTCGATAGAGAAGGTGAGTGCCGAGAGTTGCGACTTGAATGAGGCGTGCCGTTTTGAGTTCGTGAACACGGATCACATCATGAATAGCGAGTTTTCCGTCGGCCTCCAGATCAAGGAACTGACCCAGGATCAGGCCCCGAGCACCGGTCGACCAGGAAAATAATTTATGGATTGAGCGAAGTTCCGAATGCGTGATCTTCATGAGTTCTTCGAAGGAAGAGATAAGAAGAGCGTCGCCAGTGAGGATGGCTTTCCATTCGCCAAATTTTGCATGTGTTGAAGGTTTTCCTCGTCGAATGAGATCGTTATCCATGGCGGGAAGATCGTCGTGAACGAGAGTGTAAGCGTGATGAAGTTCGATCGCACTTCCCAGATGGCGGGCGTCCTGAGTGAAAGTGCCACTCAGATCAAGACTCAGGGCCTCAACAAGTTTTGGGCGAAAAAGTTTTCCCGCAGGCAGAACAGCATAGTCCATGATCTCTGCGAGGTGAGTGGCGTGAACTGAAGAGTGAATGGCCTTCTTCAAATCCTCGTTTATCATTAGGGAGCTGAGGGTTTAGGTGCGCCCAACATTCCACCAAGTCGGATTTGGTAGAAATTATCTTTTTTATTAAAAGATTGGAAGAGCATGTCCACGATGGGAACCTCCTGGCGAAAAGATTCGGAGAAGGCAACCTCACCGCGAAGATCAATCGGAGAGAAGTTCACGGCACCAGTTTGGATGTCGATTTTACCTTTAAAGTTAGCCCGAACTGGAGAGTCTATATCGCCGATGATGAGCTTTTCGACGGCAACGCGGCTTCCGCCTAGAGAATTGGCCTCGATGTAAAACTGATTTAATTTTAGGTTCGGAAGATTAAAGCCTGAAAGATTCTGAGAAGGTATCTGGAAATCCTTAGAGGACGCTTTAAAACTTAAGGAAGATATGTTCTGGCCTTCCATCACGGCCGAGAGATCGGTCAAAATACTTCCTACCAGTTTAAATTTCCCTTCGCTCAAAGCGTCTAAGCGAGAGAGTACAATTTTTTGATCTTTAAGCCTGATCATTTGTTTGCCGAAACCTTGCACGAAATAAACCGATAGTGGCTGGCCATAGATCAAGGTGTCTACGCGGAACGGGAGGCCCAATGGTGAGAAATTAATCAATTGATAATTAATCGTCACGTAAGCAAGTTTGATGGGTGGGCCCTGACGGTTAAAGCAGCTCGACGGCAAAGAGAGATCCGAGACCACGATCTTTGGCAGAAACCATTCAAGATGAATTTCATCGAAGTCAGGATTGCAGGGGCCTGTGAGTTTGGTACGGATGAAGCCTTTGAGCTTGTCACCAATCGGAAAAAAATTAAAAAAGGCCATGATGAAAAGAAAAAAACAGAGAGCTATGTAAAAGAAAAGTTTGAACTTACTCTTGTATTGGATTTCATCCAGTGAATTGATTTCTGTCACCGTCGCCGCCATTATTGGTTCTCCGGATTCGTGAACGAAGCGAAATGAACGGCGTGGAATCTGCCTTGAAGAAGATTTGAATCAGAATTTCTACGGATTGAAACACTCTCAATGCGGAACTTATCTTTCTGGATCATGCTGGTAAAAATATTCATCAGCTCATCGGTCGAGACGTTACTGAAAGCAAAGTCGGCCTCTGCGCGCATGATGTTGCTCGTAATTGAGGTCGAGCTGAACTTACTGACTTGGATTTTTGAGAGATCGATTCCTGCAGAACTTAAAAGATTCGAGAGTCGGCTCGTCATCATAGAATCAGAATCAATAGGATTTTGAGAAAGAATGCGAGGACTGATATCCCTCAGACCTTGGTTTTGTCCGATGATTCGTTGAGCTTCTTTGACGATCGATTTGCGCATTTCGAGATCGTCATTCAGTCGTCCGTTTCCCCAAAGTAGGAAGGTGAGGAAGATCACGGGTAGGATCACCAATACGAGAACGATGGCACCCTTCACAACTTTCTGTTGGTCTTCTTCAAATCCATTATAGAAGTCTTGGATCATGGTGTAGTTCGGTGTTCTCTTGAACTTATCAATGCCATCGAAAACGTAACGATCTATTTTTTTAAAAAGGGGAAGCTTTGTGGTCGAGATGTTTAAGTCTTCCATTACTTCACCGCCGCTTTAAGATTAAGATGGTGAGACGTATTGTCGACAGTGACCTGGACTTCTTCGAGAGAACTGCGTTCGAGAACTTCTTTTAGGGCAGCGAGGTCTTCGTTATTTTCGGAAAGAAAGGTTGCTGTAAGTTCTCCAGTATCGGTCGACTTAAAATCTGTGAGTGTGGCCTTTGAACTTGCGGCAATCTGGCTCAGGGTCACTAGTGGGGTTAGAGATTGGATTTCAACCGCGCTCTGGAGAGTAGAGATTTCTTGCTTAACTGAACGTTCGCGCTTTACGAGGGCGTCAAGCACAGGCTTTGGTGTCGTCAGGACTGAACGGCGGATGCGTCCAGAAACCTGGAGCTCGTCGTTTTTCATCAGAGAATTAATTCTCGCATTCACAAAAGTAATGTCGCGGCTGATGAATAATCTCTCTGCTAACAAAGAGATCGCGATGATCAGAGTGGCAGCGACGACTCGAACGCCAATGAAAGCATAAGAGTGAAGTGGTAATTCGGATGATGAGCTTTGAGCAAATCGGCCAGTAAGTAAATTGATGAAGCGGTTCTTCTTGCGGAACCCCTGGGCCATCATATTGGCGAGAACAAATTTCGATTTATTTTTTGCGTGAAGATCAATCTTCGCGTTATCAGTGTTATCAAAACTCTCGAGGAGCACGGCTTTGACTTCCCATTTTTCCGTGAGGTAGTTGGCGATGTTTTTAATGTTCGCCGATCCTCCACAAAGGAAGACGTTCTGGATGTTGAGTCCGTAGTTAACCTTGAATCCAATCTTCCAGCGAGTGAAGTCGGTAATGAGGGGAGTGAAGACCTTGTCCATAGCCGTTGCAAACTCGCGCTGAGATGGTTCAACTTCGCTATACTGTCCCGTGGTGAGGAAGAACGCGTTCTGATGTTTGTAGATGATCGCTTCATCCATATCTATCTTGTAAGTTTCAGAGATCATATCGTTGATGTGTTGTCCGCCCACATAAGAGACGTGAGTAACGATCAATCGCGAATTATAAAAAAAGTAAGCGTGAGTTGTTCTGTGGCCGATGTTGAGCATACAGAAAGGGCCCGCGATCGGATTTTGGTTGAAGTAGTTTTCAACGACCGAAGCTTCTGAGCAGAGAATATTCGGAAGAATTCCTCTTTCACTAAAAATCGTGAAGTAGGTTTCAAAAACAGACTCTCTCACAAGCTCAACTAAGGCCGTGTGCTGAGTTTTCTGTTTCTCCATCCGGTAGGCATAGTGCATGTCGGAGAGGGGATACGGGATATCTTCTTCGAGTTGGAACGGAAGCATCTTTTCGGCCTGCTTCTTACTCTTTGTCGGAAGAGTAAGAAAACGGGTTGTGATGAGTTCGTTGTCCGCCTGGAAAATAACTTTTGTATCACCACGTTTATTATTTTCTAAGATTTCTTCAATGATATTAATTTGCGCTTGAAGAATACTAGTTTCTGGATGATCGACAAGATAATCACGAAGTATCACCTCGCTCATATCAACGTGAGTGACTTTTCTTTTATCTACGAAAGACGAAAGAAATTTTACGCTATAAGTTCCGGCATCAATGCTTAATACATGCATAATGTTATTTTAAGCGTAAGGAATACTCGATGCCTAGAAAATTGCTTAGTTAATTTGAATATCGATAATGCGCGGATCTTGTAGTTGAGTAGTTTGGGCGCCCGCTGTTGTCCCACCAGTTGCACCGGCCGTCGCTCCTGTAGTGGTAGAACCAGCTGTCGAACCAGCGGTCGCTCCACCAGCAACCCCCGCCCCGCTATTTACTCCTGCATTCACTCCACCCGCAACACCGGTTGTGGCCCCTCCAGCAACTCCTGCAGTTGGAGTTGTCGTCGCAGGTTGTGGGAGTATCACCGTCGCGACCAGAGTGTAGGTAGAACGATTGTAAGTTCCTTCCGAGACAACTTTGAAAAGATTTGGACTTGAACCGAAGGTAATACCTTTTTGCTGGAAGAGGGTCATGCGCTCATCAAATATTCCGCTGCCCACAATGTTGTTTTGATCAACAATGTACGTTTTAAAATCCTGAAGCGAATTAAAGTAGCGAGGCTTTTGTGGATCATCACGGTACTCAAAAAACTGGCGAATGTCTTCGTCACTCATGGTGGGAATCAGAACCTTGAGCATGTTGGCGCTGATTTTATTAAAGTCAATTTGCGTTGATGGATAAACACTGAATTCATTTTGGATGAGTTCAATGAGCTCATCGTTCCACCCAGGTATGGCATAGAGTTCAGACATGTTACTCAAAGGGCCAAACTTTGGGGCCAGAGGAATTTGTTGAAACTCTTGCTCTGCTTCTCCGGCCAGTGGATCCTGGGACATACTTTGATAATCTGACATGTAATACTTCAGATGGGTCACGAGTTCCTGGTAATTGATATTACCGTTTCTATCCTCAAATCCTTCGTCCTTATCTTTTTTAAGTTCCACCTGACGCTTTAGTAGGAAATAGAGGGTCTGATCAAGAGAGACATCAGTGTTGATCGCGGTGTCGGATTGATTTAACTGTGAACTGTGAGCCTCTTGAACGGCATTAGCATTATTGGGATCGAACTTAGTCATGTCGATTCGGAGCATGTTGAGATTCATTCTGTTGGATAGATTTTGAATGGAGACGCGGAATTCTCCCTCGAGGAGAGACTCTTTGGAGAATTTTTCGACACTGTCTTTTAAAAGTCGGTCCGCCTGTTTTCCAATAGGGATGGGAAAAATAAAAGGAACTTCCCAGAGCTGGTTAATGAGTTGCGCTGGAACTGCGGCCTTGGCATTGGCATTTCCCTGGATATAATTAAAGGCTTCTTTATAAAGACGAAGCCGGGCCATCGCCATCTGGAGGCCCGAGTCAGCAAGAAGTTTTGCCTGAGCTCTGTCCATAATGTTAGTGGCCTTCAAGCGCGAGATCTTGGAATCAAAAGTAAACTCACCGTAGATCGCCATCAGCAGGATGATCGAAGTCATAATCATCATGAGCGCCACACCACGCTCGTTTTTGAGAATTTTTTTAAATGAGTTCAATTAAATCCTCCCGAGGTCGCGCCACTTCCGGCCGAGGTCGTTGCTCCTCCGCCAGCGCCCCAAGGGTTGGCGCCTGCTGGTGCACCCGCCGTTGTTCCGGCACTTGCACCAGCTGTGGGTGCAGCGGTTCCGGAGGCATTGTCTTGCTGAAGAAAAATGGGCCAGTGGTTACGAAAGAATCGATCAGCACTTCTTTTTTGTCCGGCCGAATCGTACCATGTGATCATGACTCTTACTCCGCGGAGCATGTTCTCTCCACCCTGGATGGTCTTTAAGTTTGTTTCCCATTTGCGGCGATCAAAGTTCCAGAACTGGAACTCAAGCTTCTCAACATTCTCGAGGAGAACGGCCCCTTTGATTTTATCGTCTTCGACATTGAGTCTTTTATCTGAGTAAGGATTATCGGCAGAAAAATATCGAACAAACGTCTTTAAATTCTTTGGAATATTTGGGTTTACTTCTTTGCCGTTAATGCCCTCAGGGTGCTCCAGATGATCCCCTAGAGTATAACGGACCCAAGCATAATTAGACTGGCGGGTGTTCTCGAGTTTACGGCGATTAGAAGACGTAAAAAACTCAAAAGTTGTTTTCTCCGGTGAATAAAATTTCGGAATCGGCATGCCTTCTTTACTGACACTGGCAAAGTGCTCAGAGACTTGAAAACGCATATTCAAGTTTTCCTGATACTGCTGCAAGGCCGGGTTCACACCAATTCCTCCGCCAACTCCGCCTGCTGTTGCATTTGTGCCTCCGCCAACTCCGCCTGCGGCCGTGGCGTTATTTCCACCCGCAGCTCCCGCGTTGGGATTGCCTGGGGCACCACCTGGGACTGCGGAATTAAATGTCATCGGAGTGGAAAAATAAAGAGGGGAATAGATTTGAGAGAAGTCCCACTCAAAGCGGCTCATCGCCGTTTCAATCTGCAGATTGTCTTCATTTAACTGAGTCGTGCGGTCTTTGGTGTTGATGGAGTTTTCAGTGATCGTGACCACTGCAATCGTGATGAACGCGAGCAAAAGGATCGCGATCATGATCTCGACGAGAGTAAATCCCTTTTGGTTAGAAGCTAACATTGAGCTGGATCTTTTCGTTGAAGTTAGTAATGAAGGTCGAGAGTGAAACACTGTACTTAGTTTCTTTGTTCGTGACCGTTACCCGGGCCTGCCAGATGATACGTTCGATATTTTTTTTCACTTCGTTAAAGACCATCGTTTCAATGGTTGAGTTTCGGCTGCCATTCGTAGAGTTGTTAAAATAATTTCCCTCGTAAGCGTCACTGGCCTCGTCGGTCGTTCCGCCCTTTTGAGAAAAGAGCTTTGAGAAATCCGGCAGGACAATTTTATTGATCTCTAAGGTGTATTCGTATTCTTTGAATTCAGCTTCATCGAACTTTTTGGTTTCTTTGGTGTTGGCGGTGACGTTAGTGAATTTCGGGGGATCGATATAGAGCCGGTTGATCTCGCGCTCAGCGAGCATTTCTAAAACAAGTTGCTCCTGAGAGAGAGCAGAATCCTGAACGTTGTAGCCCTGGCCCGTCAGAAAAGCTGTGGCAAAAAAAGCGAAGATCGTGATCGCAATGGTCACTTCTATGAGTGTAAAGCCGCTGTTATTACGAATTACTTTTCTGTCCATTTCCTGAATACCTCATCCATCTTAGTTTGAAGGACATCTTCCAGTTTGGCGACACTTCCTTTCAGAGGAGAAAAGACTTCATTGGTCGTCGACAAAAATGGTTCAATCTCGAGATAGGCGAATTCCTCAATGGTTGAGAAAAAGACAAGGCCTCCGTCTTTCTCACCGGTCGGATAGAAATAAATGCTCGCTTCACCTTTAGTGATGAGTTTTTTTCGGGACGTCGAGGCGACACCAATGATGGTAACGTCGGGATGAATCTCGTGCTTGATGTCCTCAAATTCGTCGACCTTGTTGAACTGCTTATCCACTGTGGAGAGTTTATCCTGTTCGGCCTTCGCCTCAGAGAGAGAAGGATTGGGCTTAAAGAGGGCCATGTCAGGGAGAGGCATGTTTCCAGCAGGACCAAATTCCACAGTGTACTCAACCGGAGATTTATCTAGCGAGAGACGAAGGCGTACGACGGTATTACGAAGAACAGATTCATTACTCGCAAACCGAGTCGCGCGTCCAATATCTTCGACGGCACTTCTAAGTTCACGGTGTTTTTGAGCAGAGTCGCCAGAGGGGATGGCAAGAAAAACCAGAGCAGCAAGAACAAGAGCAACCAGGATTTCTACGAGTGAGAAACCCCGGTTGTTATTTAAAATGTTAGAGGTCTTTTGAAGAGATATCGGCATCCACACCTTCTCCGCCTTCGGCGTTATCGGCACCTAGAGAAGTGAGAGTGAAAGTTTTTCCATCAGACTCGTAGATGAATTCAGCATCCCATGGATCGACGGGAACTTTTCCGCCTTCAATGTATCCACCCGGAGCGTAGCGCTTACACTCGCGTCCGCCTTCAGGTTTATTGATGAGAGCATCGAGACCATTTTCAGTTCCAGGCAGGAAGTTGCAATCACGACGAAACTCTTTCAAACGGTCTCCGAGAGACTTGATTTGAATCTTTGTTGATTGAACTTTTCCTTCTTGAAGATTTTCGTAAACCTTACCACCAACAAATGTACCGGCCAAGGCCATGAGGGTGAGTGAGATTAAGATCTCGACAAGGGACATCCCGTTTTGGTTTCGTAGAATTTTAACTGTATCTTTCAACATGAGAGAGCTCCTTAAGCGTTCGATAAAATTATTTTACAGAGTTCATGTTCATCATTGGGATCACCACTGCGAACACGATGAAGCCAACTGCACCACCCATACCGATCATCATGATAGGTTCAAGAATGGAGGTGAGTCCGCCGATTTTTGATTGTACTTGATCCTCGTAATTTTCTGAAATGATTTTTAACATTGGTTCCAATTCTCCGGATCTTTCTCCCAGCTTGATCATGTGTGTAACGAGAGGGGGAAAGTGACCTGATTGGATCAGGGGTTGAGTCAAAGAGGCTCCCTCGGAAACAGAAATGCGTGCTTTTTCCACAGCATCTTTCATGTGCACATTAGGGATGAGGTTTTTTACGATATTTAACGCTGTGAGAATGGGAACACCCGAGTTCATCAGTGTGCCAAGTGTCGAACAAAAACGACTGACGTTAATCATTTTAATCAGGACTCCCAAAACCGGCAGTCGAAGTTGGAGTGCGTGCCACTGGGACTGACCCTTTGCAGTATTGATGTATTTATTCACTCCAACAATCGTTCCGAAAATAACGATGATCACGAGCCACCAGTAGTTGAGCATGAAGTTTGAAATCCAGATACAAATCTTGGTGATGAGTGGAAGCTCACGCTTTTGTGAGGTCAGAATTTTTGCAATCTTTGGAATGACGAAAATGAAAATCACACACATCATCCCGAAGCCGAAAATTCCCATGATGATCGGGTAGGTCATCGCACCTTTGATTTTATTTTTAAGCTTCACCTGCGATTCAGTAAAGTCCGCCAGACGAAGAAGAACAATTTCTAAATTCCCTGATGCTTCTCCGGCCTCAACCATGTTCACGTAAACGCTGGTGAAAACTTTTGGGTGATCACTCAAAACTTTCGCGAGGCTTGCTCCCTCGTTTACCTTACTACGAAGATCAGCGAGCACCAGACGAAGATTTGGATTTTCAACTTGATCAGTGAGAGCGGAGAGAGATTCAACAATTTGAATTTTTGCTTTGATCAGAGTGGCAAGCTGTCTCGTCATGATCGCCAGATCCTCAACCGGAACACTGCCGCCCTTTAAGCGAGAAAGAGTACCACCGCCACCGCCTGTTCCTTGAGCCTTTTGTTCTTTGATATCAATGAGCATGATGCCGAGAGCTTTTACGCGCGCTTTTGCGGTAGCAATACTCTCCACGTTCACCGTGTCTTTGATCTCCTTGCCTTTTTTATCGAGACCTTTATAAAGGTAGATCGGCATAGATTAATGGCTCTCTTCAGCGTTAATAGCGCGAACAATTTCATCGATAGAAGTGATGCCTTCAAAGATTTTATCGAGAGCATCTCCGCGAAGTGTTCTCATGCCGTTTCGGACCGCAGCTTTTTTAATGGTGGCCGCATCGGTTTTCTGAATAATAAGGGCACGGATTTCATCGTTGATGAGCATCAGCTCAGACACGACCGTTCGACCAGAGTAGCCAGTGTTCGAGCAGCGCGGACATCCGACGGGTTTAAAAACGGTCGCCGTCGCTGGGACTTCCTCGATGTCGAGAATAACTTTTTCAAAATCTGTAAGTGTGGCCCTCTGCTTACAAGCACTGCAGAGAGTTCGCACGAGACGTTGAGCGAGAACTCCTACAAGGGAAGATGAAATCAAAAAGGGTTGAACTCCCATATCGATCAGACGTGTGGCCGCAGAACTGGCATCGTTGGTGTGGAGAGTGGAGAGCACGAAGTGACCGGTCAAAGAGGCGTTAATCGCGATCTCTGCGGTTTCTTTATCACGGGTCTCTCCGATCATCACCACATCTGGGTTTTGACGAAGAATAGATCTCAAGGCAATGGCGAAAGTCAGATCAATTTTATGATTCACTTGGATTTGAGAAATCCCCGGGATCTCATACTCGACGGGATCTTCCACAGTGATAATCATTTTATCAGGCGTTTTAATCCGGTCTAAAAGAGCAAAAAGAGTTGTGGTTTTTCCGTGACCTGTGGGGCCTGTCACATACAAAACTCCGTGCTTCATGGCCCCGAGAGTTTGAAGACCTTCTAGAATTTTCCCTCGGAAACCTAGTGTTTCAAGATTGAGGGCGTTGTTATTTTTCTCGAGAACTCGCATAACGATACGCTCGCCGGCCTGAATCGGAACAGTCGAGAGACGAATATCAATATCCTTACCGGCAATTTTAATTTTGATACGGCCATCTTGCGGGAGTCGTTTCTCCGCGATGTCGAGTTTGGCCATGACTTTGATACGTGAGGAAACTGAAGCGTGCGTTTTCTTCGGCTGCCGAAGGATCTCAGTCATAACCCCGTTGATGCGGAAGCGGTAAACCACGTCTCGGTCATAGGGTTCAATGTGAATATCTGAAGCGCGCTCTTTTACCGCACGAAAGATCACCGAGTTCACAAACCGAATCACCGGGGCTTCATCATCGGTTGAATCGAGGATATCAATCGGCCCGTCGAGGTCCATCGATTCATCGAACTCTTCGTCTTCGATCGAGTCCACAATGTTCCGGTTCGCTTTCTCATACACGCGGTTAATCGCGTCTTCGATTCTTGCCGGAGAAGAGCAGATGATCTTGATCTCTTTTTTAAAGATCATGTGGAGATCATTCACGACGTTGAAGTTAAAAGGGTTCGCCATAAAAATGGTGACAGAAAAATCTGTCTCCAGTGCTGGCAGGACTTCGTGGTGTTTAGCGTAGTTGATGGTCAGGTCGCGCACGACGTTGCCGTCGATCTCATCGACTTTGATCTCGGCCTGATAAGGAATGCCGATCTGATGACAAACCACACGGATGAGCTCGTGAGGATGGATGTAGTTTTTAGTTAAAAGAATATCGCCAATTAAACCACCCTCGAGACGCTGAATCTCCAGGGCCTCCTCAAGTTGAGCGCGAGTGAGGGAGGTCTGCTTCACGAGGAGTTCCCCTAGGCGCTCTTTCCCTTGTTCGACGTTCTGTAAAAGCTCATTTGAGACAGTCATATTTTTTTATTGCTTTGCTTTAATCATCGACTGGTAATCAGGAGTCTCCAGCGGCTTCTCTTCACTGTTTGCTGGGTCTGCGATGTCCTGATCTGGGCCAACCGCTTCGTTGTTTAAGTTCTTATAGTGATCAGCATCGTTGAGGTCATACAGCGGACCCGCGATTTGCTTATCAAATTTTGCGTTCAGATCTTCAGAGAACTTTTTATTCGGATCCACTTCGTCCTCATCAAACATTCCCTTCATGCCCTTTGATCTGCGGTCGAGGACTTCTTTCGCATTGGCCGAAGCCGTCTTCGCATACGGAGCAAGAATTTTTGGAGTCATAAAGAAGAGTAGATTGACTTTGGTAATAACACGACTTTTGTTTTTGAAGAGCCATCCCAAAACCGGGATATCCCCTAAAAGCGGGATCTTAGAATTAGCTACAACTTCGCGGTCTCGAAGGAGTCCACCCATTGCTATAGTATCGCGGTCACGTACCATCACTTCTGTCACGGTTGAGCGAGTAGTGGTCGGTCTTGCTCCGGATTGTGACGTACTTCCGTTATCAATGAAGTCGTTGAAGGACTGATTGATTTTGAGTTTCACAAAACGAGTCACTTTATTGATCTGTGGAGTGATCTTGAGCGAGAGCTTGGCTTCTTGTTGAGTCGTACTCCCAATTGATGCGGTTCCGTTGATGGTTGAGTTTTGAACCGGAGTTGTTTCCCCGATCTCAACAGTGGCTTCGGTGTTATCGAGTGCCAAAATCTGCGGAGTCGCTAGGATGTTTGTACTTTGATGAGAAGCGATCGCTTTGATGAAAGCGTTGACGGCATTGACTGTTTGTTTGCTTGTTGTAGCACTTGCTCCAGAACCTGTTGAAGTAGAAATTTCAGTTTTTGGACCAATTCCCACTCCCGCAAAAAATCCACCTAGAGAAGTGGGAATACCTGAACCCAAGAGAGTTAAAAGAGGAGAAGTCTTACCAGTGAAGGCGCCACGGTTGGCGTTTCCTTTGGCGTAAGCACCAGCGTACTCAACCCCGAACTCTCTATTCTTTTGAACGTTCGCTTCAAGGAAGAGTCCCTCAACATAAACTTGATCACGTGGGATATCGAGACGGCTGATCACATCTTTGAGTGTTAACCAATCTGTCGGAGATGCCGTGACAACGAGTGCGTTGTTGTTTTTATCTGAAGTGATTTTGACTTCCGCAGAAAAGATGGCGTTATCCGATGGGCTTGACGAAGAAGAGAATCGGGTCACCCCACCACCTGCGGCTCCCGCGGTCGCGGCCCCTGCAGCACCTGTGTTCGCGGCACCAGAGACAATGCTGGAAAGTGTTTTTGATAAATCTTCTGAATCACCGTAGTTCAAGTAATAAACGTGGACGCGGTTTGAACTCGAAGAAACAAGTTTCACATCGAGTTTATGAATGAGATCACGCAACTGAGCGGCACCTTCACCGTTGGCCATGGCGATGATGGAGTTTGTTCTTGGCTCAGCGATGATTCTCGAGATGGATGAGGTTGATTCAGAACCACCTGAAGCTCCAGCGAAGCGAGGAGTGGCAGCTCCCGGGCGACCAGCAGCTCCGCCGGCCCCGCCTTTGAGAATATTATCCAAGAGTTTTGCGATCTCTTGGGCGGAGGAGTTTTTTACTTTCACGATCTGGAGCGTCTCTTCGTGTCCGGGGATATCGAGGAACTTCACCATCTTCGCGAGGCGGTTAATGTTTGAACCGGTGTCGGCGATGATGATGGTGTTGGTCTGTTTAATATCGATGATGCGTCCGTAGCGGCTCATGAAAGGACGAAAGTTTCGTGCAATCTCTGCCGCAGAAACTGACTTCAGAGAAATCACTCGCATCACGTAGTTCTCAGTGTCGGGGGTGTAGTTCCCAGTATAAATTTTTGTTGGAGTATAACGAATATCACGAGCGTTGATCACTTTATAAAAGGCACCGGTCTTAATGAGAGAGTATCCGGCCATGTTGAGAGCAGCGAGATAAGCTTTCCAGGCATCTCCAACGGTGATTGGCGTCGGCGCAATGATCGAAACTTTTCCTTTCACGTCTTTATCAAGAATGAGGTTGATTCCGGTGAGCTTCTGCATGTGTTTTGTAATCTCCATGATGTCGGTATCTGGAAAATCAAAACTCTGAACGATCTCTGGACCAAACGCGGTCTCTGGATTCAGGTTCACGTACTTTGGATTCTTGGTCTGTGCTCCGATGGCCGGAGACGGACGGTCTCCGAAAGTTTCTTGGTTGGCCTCGTTGTCATTATCCGTTTCAAAGGCGGTATCGTTTTCGGCCTCTTCTGAAAGTTCATTGGCCTTCGTCTCTGCGGCCTTCAAAGCAGCAGCCGCGTCTTCGGCCGACATGCTGTCTGCTTCTGGTAGCGTCGAAGGATTTTGTTGTTGGGGAGGCGGCTGCTGAGCGGGCTTTGCGGCACTGTCAGGATTGAAGCGAGTTTGAGACCGATACTTATTGAACTGGCCCATGGATGACCCACTCGCAAGTGCGAGAGAGACAGCGAGAGTTCCCAAGAGTATACGATCGTGACGTCTTGTCTTCATACGGCCTCTTATTTCTTAATGGTATAATCCTGCATCGAATCCGAGCCTTCACGCTTAATTCCAAGTTGCATCTTATCCAGGTTTGATATATTTCCAAATTTTCTCATGACTTCATTGAGATCATAGATGGGCTTACCATCGATACTTGTGATGATGTCCTGATCCTGAAGACCAAGATAAGTGAACACTCCGTTGGGATCCATTTCTGTCATCTTAAATGAGAGAGTTCCATCTGGGTTTTGAATTTGTACGGCCCGCGCCTGAGTAAGGATCGCACCGATGTCTTTCATCTTTTCATCTAAGAGTGCTTTGCTGATGATGAATTTATTTCCAACGTTTTCGATCCCGGCCATCTTCTTAGTCGCTTTGTAGGCCTTGCTCTCACCTGGAGTCATGACTGAGATAGGTGAGGTCGCTTCTTCGGCAGCGTCTGAGGGAATCGATTCACACACACCGTTCTCGAGGTTTTTGATGAGAAGTTCAAGACGGGTGATTTTAAAAATTTTAGCCAGGTTATCAATCTGGTCACCTTCACGAACTTCCTGTAAATCTTTTCCGCCACGAACCTGAACACTTGCCATGGATTTCACTGTGTCCTGAAGAACGACGGTATTAATCAGCTTGATAGGCAGAGAACTCTGACTAGAGGCCTCTTCACATTTTGTGTCAGCGATTTTTGTCTTGGTTCCGGTACCAGAACCAGTCTTGAAAATATTGATTGATTTCACCTGATTCAAAGTTCCCGTCTGAAAATCGTGATCAAAAGGGATGTCGACAGTAAAGTTTTTTGCATTTTCAAGAGCGGGGCTTCCGCGCAAAACCAAGGCCGTCATTTTTCCGAGAGTGTAAGTAACCAAACAAATAAGAAGAACCATGGAGAACTGATGAATGGGTTCGCGGGATTCAGGGGAGAGCCATTTATCAATATTTTTGATCATCTTAGGGGACAGAATCGGAGAGCCGTCAGACCTGCCTGGGAGTCTGATTTTAGGAAGCTTAAGCTCCCTCAAATTTAACCTTTGGAAATGGAAGTTTTTAAATGAACCGCCAATATTATTTAAGCGGAATTTAAAACGCAATAAAGAGGCCCTTACTTTTTGACCGAAGCTCATTTTATAAGATGCATTGGTGGGGTCAAAATCAACACCGTCTTGATCAATCAAGTCTTGTGAAATAGAAGAGTTTTCTTCTTTCCGACGAAATTTATTTTTAAGGAAGTCTTTGATTTTATTTATCATCAATTTATTGTCATAAAAATTAATGTGATGTGCAAGCTTATCTGGGATGAAATAAATTGAAGTATTTTTGTCGGATAATGTGGCTTAAGGTTTGACTATTTTTTCTTGTACATTGATTCTGCAGGACCCATATAATATTCAGGTATATTTTCACTCCAAGAAAGGTCCATGAAATGTCATCTCACTCTAGTTTAAAAGAAATTCCTTCAATTGCGGCCGCCCTTTTCTATGGAGAGATTGTCGAAGATGAAGTCTTCCCCTTTCCTCAGTTCTCTGAAGCTCAGGTTGAAACAGCGAAGGCGATGAACGATGCAATTGACAAATTTGCTCAAGCGAACATCGATGCAACGAAGTTTGATAGAGATGCGAAAGTTCCCCAGGAGGTTCTGGATGGACTTGCTGCTTTGGGGCTCTGTGGACTTGGAGTTCCGGAAGAGCATGGTGGTTTGGGTCTAGATCAGACCCTATACGCTCGCGTCTTTGGGCAAATAGCGACTCACGATGCATCTATCACAACTCTTCTAGGCGCACACCAATCCATCGGTTTTAAAGCACTCCTCAATGAAGGCAACGAAGAACAAAAGAAAAAATGGTTACCAAGACTCGCCAGTGGCGAAGTATTTGCTTCATTTTGTTTGACCGAACCTGGTTCGGGGTCAGATGCCTATTCAATTAAAACGAAAGCAGTGAAGAACAATGATGGAACATACACCATCACTGGACAGAAACTTTGGATCACAAATGCCGGCATGGCAGGATTTTATTCAGTCTTCGCCAAGACTGACCACGACGACGAGACAGGAAAAAAAGTAGAAAAAATTTCATGCTTCATCGTTGAGAAGAGTATGCCTGGAGTTTCTTTCGGCGAAAAAGAAGACAAGATGGGAATCCGTGCTTCTGAAACGAGGGCGGTCTATTTTGATAATGTGAAAGTCCCGGCCGAAAACATGATCGGAGCTCCTGGAAAAGGGTTCAAGATTGCGATGAATGTACTGAACACCGGGCGACTCTCAATTGGTTCAGGCTCAGTAGGTGGGATGAAGCACATTTTGGAGCTCGCCAGTAAGCAGGCCAACACTCGCAAACAATTTGGCGAGAGCATTTCTAGTTTCGGACTGATCCAGGAAAAACTCGCGACCATGGCCGCCAATATCTATGCCTGTGAGTCGATGGTTTATATGACTACAGGAAAGATCACTAAAGGCATGCATGACTTCTCTCATGAGTCTGCGATCTGCAAGGTCTATTGCTCTGAAAAACTCTGGGACACAATTGATAAAGCAACGCAAATTGCAGCAGGAAATGCGTACATGAAGGACTATCCCTATGAGCGTCTCATGCGCGACTGCCGGATCAATCTCATTTTTGAGGGAACGAATGAAATTCTTCGTATTTTTACTGCGCTTTCGGGGATCAAAGGTCCGTCCGATGACTTAAAAGAACTTGGGAAAGTTGCCGATGTTTCAAAGGCACTCCAGGATCCAATCAAGTCACTTGGTGTGCTCACAAATTTTGCAAAAAAGCGTGTGACAAAAATGGTTGGAACAAAAACTCTCACCAAGGTCCACCCGAGTCTTGAAACTCAAAGTCATCATTTCTCGACGATGCTGAAAGATTTTTCAATCGCGGTTGAAAACACTATCATGAAATACGGAAAAACCATCATCGGCAATGAGCTCCCTCAAATGAGAATAGCAAACATGGCCACAGAGCTTTATGTTCAGCTTTGTGTTCTCTCTCGAACGACTGCCATTCTTGAAAATGGAAAAGTTTCTGAGAAAGATAAAGAGTATGTGAGTCTTATGACAGAACTGATCTGCCGCGATAGCCGTCAGAGTTTCACTCGTAACTACAAACGTCTAAAATCTAGTTACGATAAGTTGATTCCCAAAATTTCTAAACACGTTTCAGAAAGAGAAGGTTTCGGTTTTGATATTATCGACTTCTAAAAGCATATATTTATTTGGGATCCTGCTTTCAGGATCCCTTCTCATTGGTGGATGTACTTCAAAATCATCCCATAAAAAAGCAACGTCTGTTGCCGATGATATGACCAAAGAGCTCGAGCTTGCCGCCAAAAAAACTGTACAAGTAAACTATGGTCCGACTCTGAATGTGAAAGAGGGAGCACCCTATGTCGATAAGACAGAAGCTTACGGACTCACAGATCTCCAGGCCGTTTCTTTTAATGCTCTTGATTTAAATCTAGATGGCACAACTGATCTCGTGGTTCTTCCGACCTACTATTCAAGACCAAAGTTTTACATTTATGATAAGAGTGCCCGGAAATTTTCTGTGTGGAAGCACGATCCACTTCCTGCAGACTTTAAGGCGTCGTATTTATTTTTCTATGACATTAACCGGGACCGAATCCCTGATCTTGTCTCAGGTGTATTAAATCAGCGGACCGAGGTGAGTAAGATTCCTTTAAAGCTTTTTCTTGGAAAAATCAAAGATGGTAATCTCACTTTCCAGGAGCAAATAAACGCCTTTAACCTTCCTGCGGAGCCAACCTCAAGTCTTACTTTTCTGGACTACGATCTCGATGGATGGATTGATATTTTTGTTTCGAACTGGTTTGAACAGGTCAAAGATGAGCACATCCCGGTTGCAGACAGACTCCTTCGAAACAATAAAGGAAAGTTTGAAGAGGTCACCAATCTTTTAAAAAATGAAGCGAATAAACTTCCGACCGAACTCTTCCCTCCGAATGCAATGCCAACCTTCGGCTCTTCAAGTTGTGACATCGATCAAAATGGATATCCCGATATTATGACGGTCTCTTCATCCGGACATAAAAATAAGCTCTGGATGAATTTAAAAGAGGCTCAGTCGACCGAACGCTTCTACGAGGACATCGGTGCCGTGACGAGCTACGCCTCTGATCCCAACGGCAGCCTCATACCCACAGGTGGCGGGAGAAATTTTTTCAGTGCCTGCACTGATTACAATGACGATGGCCTCATGGATATTTTTATTGGAGATCTCTCTCACGCTTATGACAACGATTCTGTGGATAAATCGAGCATCCTGACTGGCTCGAGAGAAACTTATCCTCCTTATTTTTTAAGAACCGAATATGTGAGTGACGCCATGTCTGAATCCTGGAACCAAGGTGATCGGCGGGGAGTGTGGTTGGATTATAATCTCGATGGTAAAATTGATCTCTTGGTGGATAATTCCGGGTTCCCGCCTTACTCACGTCTTGTTATGTTTGAGCAAGATGAAACACGCGCCTTTTATAATGTCGGAGCCCAGCTTGGGATTGATATTGTGAACCCTCAAGGAACGATCATCATGGATATTAACCAGGATGGAAAACCAGACATCATCACCGCTCAAAATAATATCCGCCGAGCAGAGATCAAACCAAGAGTCTACGTTTTTGAGAATCAGATATCTATGGTGGGTAAGAGATCCATTAAAGTTCATGTGCAGGGTCTTCAGTCTAACTCGGAAGCCTTGGGAGCCATGGTGATGCTCTATACACAAACTAAAAACAAAAAAATCGTTCAAAGACGATGGGTAGAATATTCTCAAGGTGGTCTTCCTTCCCAAAACGAATCCGGTATTCAATTCGGGGTAGGCGAGGGAGTTGAAGTTGTGGGTATTAAAGTACGCTGGCCCTTTGTGAAAAGGGAGGGTCTTCGTACGGGACAAGTCGTAGAAAAACTTTATTCGCTGAAAGACTATCCAGAAAAAGATTTCTCTGAGTATACCATTTGCGAGGATGGGAAAGTGCTTATCGGAAAGATTTCATGTCGATTTTAGGAGAAGAGAATCTCAAGAAGCTGGATTTTTCCGCGTTCCTTTTGAATCTCATGCTCATTTTCTTCGCACAAATAAAACTGCCTTTTAATTTAAGATCTTTTTTTCTCGTTGTTCTCCCATTGATCCTTCTCTGCGCCGCTCAGTTTTATTATCTCAGGACAAAAAAACCTGGAACCGTCATTTGGCCTGCGGCGATTTCATCCTCTTTGGCCGTCATTTACTATTTTGTGATTGGTAGTTATTTTTCTTCGTCCGTGGGGGGAGAAGCGATCATTGGGAATGCTCTTCTACTACTTCCAATTCCCATGGCCTATTTTGTGATCAACGTGGTGGGGTTGTTTGTGACATCAAAGGTGAATAAATGAAAAAAACGTTGACCGATCTCTCTTCGAAAAAATAAACCTATTTCGTCTTCTTCACGATATCAACTAACTGTTTTAAGTGTTCCGGCATAGTTTTGAAATTCAAGCTCGAGAGATGAATATTCTGCTTCTGCATTCCTTTCAATTCATACTTATTAAGCTTCATGTAGGCCTCTACGGTATGATCCGGCACAATGGCTATTCCTACTCCACGCTTCACGAGTTTTAGAATCGTTGTAATGGAATTCACTACCATGGTTTTCGTTGAACGCTTTTTATAAAGAAAGAAAAGATGATCCTGCTCTGAATAAACAATCCAAGGATACTCCGAAGCATCTTTTGGATCAATGTCGGCCTTGCTCACGAGCACCATCTTTTCATCAAAGAGCTTTAGAGAACTCACAAGCTCGCTCTGAATATTCTCCGTGGTGAAAATGATATCGTATTTTCCCGCATGAAGCTTTTCTTTGAGTCTCTCCATGCTGTTCACTTCAACCTGGAGCTGATGAGAGCTCGTCTTACTAAACTCAGCGATCACATCCACAAACCAAGTTTCAAGGATCCCTTGAAGAATACCCACTTTGACTGTTTTATTCATGTGGCCGAAAAAAATATCCTGAAGCCCCTCTTCAAAATGAGCGAGCCTGGCAACCAGGGCCTCACCTTTTTCAGTCAGGAGAACTTTTTTTGAAGACCGAATAATGAGCTGCTGGCCCACAGATTCTTCCAGGAGTTTGATCTGCCGGCTGACCGCCGATTGAGCAATCCCAAGTTCCTGTGCCGCCTTGGAAAAATTTAAAGTTCTAGAGGTGACCATGAAGGCCTTGAGGTAACGATAGTCCGGCGATATTTCTTTCATGAGATCAGTTTACTATTTTCGGGCCCAAGGTGGAAGCTTGCTTTCGTCTTTGAAGAATTTTCCTTTGTGAGCACCGTCAGCGGCATTATCCAAAACGAATCCTTCCTCATTACTTTGCGGGTCGAGAAGGTAATCGAGACTCGATTCCTGGGTGTAGTAAGCTGTAAACGGATCCATCAGAATCGTGAGGTTGAAGTTGATGAGTGGATAAGAACTCTCAAGAAGCAGATCGTCTTCATGTTTTTCAGAAAAACCAGTGTCGTAGGTAAATCCGCCGCAGCCTTTCCCGCCGATTTTGATACGGAACTTGAGACCTTCAAGAGTGTAGTCGTTTTCTTGCATGAGTTGGATCTGACGAATGGCACTATCCGAAAGATGAAGTTTTACGTCTGAAGCCTTGATGGGATTACTCATGCGGGCGATAATAACAAGGTTTTCACCACTTGTCTTTTAACTCTAGGGAAATTATGAAGGCCCATTACATCGTAGATATCGAAAATCCCGATCAGAATCTTGTGAAGGTCACGTTGAAACTCGAGCGAGACGCACAAAAAAATACCATGAGTGTTTTTCTTCCATCATGGAGCCCAGGCTCTTACTTGATGCGCGAGTATGCGCGAAACATCCGCTGGGTGAAATTTTCCCAGGAAAACGGAGAGGACCTTTTCTACACTCAGAAGGCGAAAGGTATTTGGGAAATTGATTGGCAAAAATCAGAATTAAAAAATCCCAAAACTAAATTTGACGTGACCTATGTGATCTATCTCAATGAACTCACCGTACGCACTTCTCACGTGAACTCCACCCATGCTTTTTTGCATGGCCCGTCCTACTTGATGGGTGTTTTAGGTGAGGAAATTAAAAATCCCACGATTGAATTTCGTTTTCCTCCCATCTGGTCGAAGCTTAGCACCAGTCTCAAAGACATTTCACAAATCAGTGAAAAATTTCTCTACGAGGCCCCTGACTATGACCAATTAGTTGATTGTCCGGTGGAGATCGGCTGTCATGAAACTGATGGTTTTATGGTTCTAGGCAAACCTCACAATCTCGCTTTCTACGGAACAACTTTTCCTCACCATGAGAACCTGAAAGGGGACATGCAGAAAATTGTGGCGACGGTTGCCAGTCACTTTGAAAATGATCTGCCTTATGATCAGTACTTATTTATCACGCATTTTGCCCCTAAGCTGCGCGGAGGTCTTGAGCATTTGAATTCAACTGCTCTACAGTACGACGGAAGAAAACTCGCCAACAGAAAAGATTATCTGGGCTACCTTTCGCTTGTGGCCCACGAGTATTTCCACCTCTGGAACGTGAAGCGCATTAGGCCTGAAGAGCTTGGGCCTTTTGATTATCTAACTGAAAATTATACATCTATGCTCTGGCTCGCTGAAGGTCTGACCAGCTTCATGGATGATCTCTTGGTTTACCGGGCAAACCTTTCGACCCTTGAAGAGTATCTGGATGCGGTGAAAGGGTACTTCGATGTTTACTACCAGACTCCGGGAAGAAAATTTCACTCCCTGGAGCAAAGTTCATTCAATGCTTGGGTAAAACTCTATCGTCCGGATGAAAACACAAAAAATTCTTCGATCAGTTATTACTTAAAAGGTGGGCTCGTTTTCACGGCCTTGCATTCGCTCCTTTTGAAAAAAGGAAAGTCCATTGATGATCTTCTGAAAGGTCTCTGGAAGCACTTTAAAAACCAACCTTCAAAAGGTGTTTGTAAAAAAGAAGTTTACGCCATGATCACCGAGTTGGCCGGAAGGGAAGTCACTGATGCGTTCTCTGTAATGGTCGAAACGACTCAGGAAATTGATTTTGAATCTGTCATGAAATCGATGGGGCTTGAATTTGTCTGGAACGAACCTAAGAATCCTTGGCTTGGGATTGATTGGGATTTTTTGTCAGAGCGCGCCTTTGCAAAAGTCGTTGTTCTCGATTCTCCTGCCTACTCAGCGGGGATAAATCCGGGAGATGAAATTGTTTTCCTCAATGGTCTGAGATTCCAGCGCGAAGACACCAATGACCTTGGCTCACTGCTAGAAGTGAACAAGGGCTATGAGATGATTGTGTCACGCATGGGCAAGCTCGAGCGGATTGAAATTACTCCAGGTCCAGCTCCCAGAATACTAAAAGAAATTGCGATACGAGACCGTGCACTTGCAGAGAGAAGTTTTGCGTTTAAAACTTAAGACAACCTAAAACTTAGCGAGGGAATTAGTCAGGCACTATTTTCCTCGCGTGCTTTTGATTGAAAGCAATCTGTTCTTGCGATAACCTTACTCTGAAATAGATTCCAAAACATTCATTCATCTTTTTATTTTCTAGGAGATTTCCTTTATGGCGAACCAGCTAAGACAAGACGCTAAAGCAACCGTATACGGTCGTAAACCAAGAGAGATTTCAGTGCCTGTGAACGAACAGGGTAAATATCTCAAGATCAGCCAGTACTATGGTGAGAACGTTTACAATTACCATTTATCAAAGTCTCTCTCTCTCGAAGACAAAGATAGTTTGAAACAAATCATCGATGGAAAAAGAACCATCGATAAGCCACTCGCTTCGAAAGTGGCGAACTCGGTTCTTGAATGGGCGATCTCAAAAGGGGCCACTCACTTTTGTCACTGGTTCCAACCCTTGACTGGATCGACGGCAGAAAAACACGATGCCTTTTTAAGCTTCGATGGAGATCGTGCGATTGAAGAACTTTCTGCGACTCAGTTGATGCAAGGTGAGCCCGATGCTTCATCTTTTCCAAACGGTGGATCTCGCGCGACTTTCGAAGCTCGTGGTTACACAACTTGGGATTTAACTTCGCCACTTTTTATCCAAGAATCAGCAAACGGAAAAACTCTCGTTATTCCTACGGCGTTTGTTTCCTACCACGGTGATGCTCTTGATACGAAAACTCCGCTTCTCCGCTCGGACCTTAAAATCAATGAGATTCTTACAAAGTTCTCTCACTTAATTGGGATGAAGGACGTAAAAAAAGTTTGGACCACTTGCGGAGCTGAGCAAGAGTATTTCTTGATCGATAAGGCGTTTTACTTTGCTCGTCAGGATCTCGTGATGACGGGCCGTGCTCTCATGGGGTCTCTCACTTCTAGAAATCAGCAGCTCGAAGATCACTATTTCGGAATGATCGAAGACCGCGTTCTGGCCTACATGCAGGAAGTTGAAATCGAACTTTATAAAATGGGAATTCCAGCGAAAACTCGCCACAACGAAGTGGCCCCTGGCCAGTTCGAGATGGCGCCGATTTTTAAAGATGCCAACGTTGCGGCCGATAACAATCAAATCGTGATGACGGTTCTTCGTAACGTTGCTTTGAAACACGACTTTGTTTGTCTCCTCCATGAAAAACCATTCGCAGGAGTGAACGGTTCAGGAAAACACTTGAACTGGTCCATGTCGTCAGACACAGGTGTAAACTACCTCGAGCCAGGTCACAATCCACATGAGAACTACCGCTTTCTTGCTGTGGTCGCAACTGTCGTAGAAGCCGTTTATCGTCACCAAGATATCATCCGCATGGGAATTGCTTCTCACGGAAATGATCACCGTCTTGGGGCGAACGAAGCTCCTCCGTCGATTATGTCTGTATTCCTTGGAACAACTTTAACGAAAATTTTTGAATCCATGGTGACGGCCGGAAAGTATGAGCACGAGGCCCGCAAGACTCTTGATCTTGGTGCGCGCCAACTCGCAGATATTTTCAAAGACAACACGGACCGTAACCGTACTTCTCCCTTCGCGTTCACGGGAAATAAATTTGAGTTTCGTGCATGCGGCTCTTCGGCTTCAATCGGCTACCCACTTTCGGTCTTGAACGCTTGTATCATCGATGTCTTTATCGAGACCAATAAGATTCTTGAAGATGAAATGGCAAAGGGTAAGAGTGTTGATGAGGCCCTTATCGCAGTTGTCATGAAGTGGTATGGCAACGCTCAGAAAATTGTGTTCAACGGTGACGGTTATTCTGGTGACTGGGTTAAAGAAGCTGAGAAGCGCGGACTCGGAAACCTCCGCACAACCCCGGAAGCGATTGCCGTTCTGAAAGATCCAAAAAGAACCAATGTTCTCTTGAGAACGGGCGTCTTCACTGAATCAGAAATTGCGACCCGTCACAACGTTATGCTCGAGCGCTACATCAAGTGCCGTGAGATTGAACTGAAAACTCTTCGCGGAATGGTGCTTAAGCAAATCCTTCCAGTTGCTATCGAGTTCAAAGGTGTCCTTGCTGATACTCAATCAAAACAGAAAGCTGCCGGAGCGGACTCTTCGCTCGAGCTTGAGCTCTTGAAAGATCTTTCGGCACTGACTCGTTCTCTTTATGATCAGACAACGAATATGAACGCGACTTTGGATGAGCTTCATCACAAAAACGATGAAGAAACTGTGGCGAAGAAAATTGCCATGGATCTCATGCCTATGTCGGTCAAGATTGCTGATCTCTGTAATCAAATTGAAGAAATCGTGCCTGATGATAATTGGCCATTTCCTAAGTTCTACGACATGTTGTTTATTCGCTAGATTTTCCAAGGGCCCCTCTGGGGCCCTTTTTTTTGAGGACTATTATGTTCATGTTGCTTACTCTCTCCTCTTTGACGAGTGCCTTTGCTAATATTTCTAACGATATCGGATGGAAACTCTACTCTTCACAAATACAGGAAAAAAATCTAACACTTTCACCTGCGAGTATTCACATTGCTCTCTCTTTGGTTTTTGAAGGAAGCACGGGACTAACGAGAAAGAAAGGATTCGAGTTCTTGGGGGATAATAATCTCGTGAGTGATTTGAAGCATCTTAAACAGGTTCAGATTGCCAACAGTCTCTGGCTTAACAGCGACAATAAGAAACTCAAAGAGCCTTCAAAAATCTATTTGGATAAAGTTCAAAACGAGTATCTCTCTGTCATCAATCGGCTGAGCTTTATCCCTGCTCATACGACGGCGCAAACAATGAATCTGTGGATCGAAGAAAAAACAAATCATCTTATTAAAGACATGATCACTCCGCATGATCTTGAAAAAAAAGATATGGCCCTCATCAATGCCATTTATTTTAAAGGAGACTGGCTAAATGAATTTAAACCTGAGAACACCAAGGCCGATGACTTTCATGCTGATCAGAAAAAAGTCTCCGCTCAGTTTATGGCACAAAGGGCTCAGTTCAATTATGCTGAGAACGATGACGTACAAATGATAGAACTCCCGTATGTTGGCGACGAGATCACGATGACGATCCTTCTCCCGAAGAAGAATTCTCTTCGGCAATGGCAGCAGAAATTCTCAACAGCGTATCTCAGTGATCTCCTCAAAGTTGCCAAGTATGAATCAACGAACCTAAGCCTTCCGAAGTTCAAGATTGAGGGCAAGACGATAGACCTCACCCTTGGTCTTGTGAGAATCGGTATGCCTCAAGTGGGAGACTTTAGTCCTCTTGGATTCAATCCCATGTCAATTGATGCTGTTTTACATAAAGTGTTCGTGAAGGTAGACGAGAAAGGCACTGAGGCCGCCGCAGCAACCGTTGTTCTCATGCGCGCAGGAAGTGCGATGGTGAAAGAAAAACCCAAAGTTTTTAAAGCAGATAAACCATTTCTTTTTGTCATTCGGGAAAAGAAAAATGGAAATTGGCTGTTTATTGGAAGAGTGGACGAACCAGAACATGAGAATTTTGAAATCAAAGCTAAATAAAAAACAAGAGAATATATTCATCGAGCTAGTCGTATTAGGTCATCTTATTAGGCAGGGTTCGCAGGCCCAAAAACTTTGGCATAGTCATCTACTCGGTCTAGGGAATTTGATCGCCGATTTAAAAGAGACTTACTCAGTAAATATTTTGTCTCAATCTACGCTCTACATTAATCAGAGTTTTTTCTCTCTCAAAACTCTCGTAAAGTTCACGATTGATAGGATGTTTCTCTCACCCCGGCGGTTTTTTTAGGGCTTGACTCTTTTCCGGATGGCCCTTATCTCTATTAATGAACCCTTTCTAGGAACCCAATGGCCGATAAAAAATATCTAGTGATTGTGGAGTCTCCCACAAAAGCTAAGACAATCCGAAAATTCTTACCCAGCAATTATACGGTTGAGGCGAGCATGGGTCACGTGCGTGATCTTCCGCAATCGGCGTCTGATATTCCTGCGGCCTTAAAAAAAGAAGATTGGACCAAACTCGGTGTAAATGTTGACCAGGATTTTGAGCCTCTTTATATTGTTCCGAAAGATAAGAAAAAAATTATCACAGACCTCAAAGCGAAAATGAAAGATTGCGCCATGATCTATCTCGCGACCGATGAAGATAGAGAAGGGGAATCGATTTCGTGGCATTTGCTCGAGCTTTTGAAACCAAAAATGCCCGTTAAGCGCATGGTGTTTCACGAAATTACAAAAACTGCGATTTTGAAGGCCTTAAAAGAGACTCGCGAAGTTGATGAAAAACTCGTTCGCGCCCAGGAAACTCGTCGCATCCTCGATAGACTTTATGGCTACACGCTCTCTCCTTTGATATGGAAGAAAATTGCCTACGGACTTTCTGCCGGACGGGTTCAATCCACCGGTCTCAAGATGATTTGCGCTCGTGAGCGCGAACGCATGAAATTTAAGAGATCAACTTATTGGGACATTAAGGCACAGGTTCACCCTGCGACTGATAAAAAAGCACTTTTTGAGGCAAAGCTCACTCACGTAAAAGGTGGCCGAGTTGCCGGTGGTAAAGACTTTGATTCTTTAACCGGAAAACTCATCGAAGATAAAAAAGTGATTCTCTTAGACGAAAAGAAATCAAAAGACTTGGCGAAAAGTATTGAGAGTGCTGCCTGGAAAGTTACGAGTGTGGAAGAAAAAACTTTTCATTCAAAACCCGCCATTCCATTCATCACATCTACTTTGCAAATGGAATCCAACCGTAAACTCGGCATGTCCTCAAAAGACACCATGAGAACGGCCCAGCGTCTTTATGAAGAAGGTCTCATTACCTATATGAGAACAGATTCTCCGAATCTTTCTCAGGAAGCCATCAACGCTGCCAGAAATATGGTGGTTGAACTCTACGGTAAAACCTATTTGAACGAAGAAGTTCGTCAGTATACGGCCAAACAAAAAGGGGCGCAGGAAGCCCACGAAGCCATCCGCCCTGCGGGAGCTGAGTTCACTCACCCCGATAAAACCGGCATGACTGGACGAGAGCTTTCTCTGTATGAGCTCATCTGGAAACGAACTATGGCAACTCAGATGAAAGAAGCTGAAAAAGCATCGATGACCATTAAAATTGAAGCAGGGGACGCTGAGTTTTCGGCTTCAGGAACCCGGATTATTTTTCCAGGATTTTTGCGCGTCTACGTGGAAGGAACTGATGATCCTGATGCAGCTCTTGAAGATAAAGAACTTATTCTACCTGTATTAAAGAAAGGCGACAGCATTAAAGCTGCGACTATTAGTGCAGAAATTCACGAAACGAAACCTCCTGCTCGCTTCACGGAAGCTTCGATCATTCAATCTCTCGAAAAAGAGGGAGTGGGTCGTCCGTCGACTTATGCTTCCATTATCGGCACGATTCTCGATCGCGGCTATGTTCGTAAAGATGGCTCCGCTCTTATTCCGACATTTACCGGAATGGCCGTGATCCAACTCTTAGAAACTCACTTTGAATACCTCGTAGAATATTCCTTCACCTCAGAGATGGAAGCCTCTCTGGATAAAATCGCTTACGGTGAGGAAGACTGGCTGAAGTATCTGACCAAGTTTTACAAAGGTAAAAATGGTCTCGCTAAGAAAGTTGAAGAGCAGGATAAAAAAATTAAGGCCGATGAATCTCGCACCATCCATATTGTAAAAGATGGCGTCACGATGGACATCAAGGTTGGCCGCTTTGGACCTTACGTCGTGGATAAATCCGGCAAGGACGGCAAAGAAGAAGTTCACGCCTCTATTCCGGAAGACATCGCTCCTGCCGATCTGGATCCTGAACAAATCGTTGAGCTTTTAAAAAACAATGCCAACGGTCCCACTCCGATCGGAAAAGATCCAAAAACAAAACAGAATATTTATTGTCTCGTTGGACGCTACGGTGCTTATTTTCAGTTAGGAGAAGTCACCGAAGAAACTCCGAAGCCAAAACGTGCCTCGCTTCCCAAAGGAAAAGATCCCAAGACCATTTCCATGGACGATGCCCTGCAGGCCCTCTCTCTTCCAAGAGAGTTAGGAGTTCACCCAGAGACAAAGAAACCGGTCCTCGCCAATGCAGGCCGCTTTGGGCCCTATGTGATGCATGACGGGAACTTTCGTTCGCTGAAAAAAGACGATGACCTTCATACGATTGAACTCAAGCGTGCTTTAGAGATTCTGGCAGAAGAAAAAGGGGCGAACCGTCGCGGCGGAAAAGTCCTGAAAGATTTTGGTCTCGTGGCGAAATTGAAGAAAAAGGTCCAGATCATCGACGGGAAATATGGCCCTTATATCAAGGCCGGGACTAAGAATATCAACCTTCCAGAAGACAAACGGGATCCTAAAATCATTGAAAAGATGACGGAAGCCGAGCTTTCGAGCATTGTTCTTGCTGCAGGGAAGAAATAAGAAGAAACCCAGAGAAATCGTTGACATCGGGCAGTCTGGTCGGTAGATTTCCAGAACTAAATTCTCCAATCGATTTTTTATAAGGATAATCGTATGAAAAAAGGTATTCACCCAGAGTATAGAGACGTTGTTTTCAAAGACGTTTCTTGCGACTTCGAAATTCTCACTAAATCAACTATCAAGACCACTGATAAGATCACTCATAAAGGAAAAGAATATCCACTTTTCAAAGTAGATATCTCATCTGGATCTCACCCGTTCTACACTGGAACTCAGAAGATCATGGATACTGAAGGCCGTGTTGATCGCTTCAATAAGAAATACGCCAAGAAATCGTAATACTAAGAGCCACCTTCGGGTGGCTTTTTTTTTGCCTAATTTTTAGAACCATAGAATCTTTTCATTCAACTCCTCATTCGATCTCTTCTTCGCTAGTTTCCATTTAAATAAGGAGTTTCCCATGAAATCAATCGTACTTATGAGTGCCTTTCTCTTGTGCACCCAAGTTTTCGCCAACGATAAGAGAGTTTGTACTGCTCTCGAGAACAAAATCAGCAATGATTGCAACCATCTTGCCTGCGACGATGAAATCGCCCAGGGAAACTTCAAGAACATGAATGAGTGCACCAGTGCCTCTGACTACGGAGAGTATGCTCAGGGCGTTTGTGATGGTCAGCCGGACCTTCAGGATTTGGTCAGAGAATACAATAAAAAGCACCCTCAAAATAAAGTTAAGTGCCAAGATTAAATTTTAAAAGGAATTCATCATGAAAAAAACATTTATTACCGCTGCCTTATTAATCTCTCAACTTTCATTCGCTGCTGTTAAATTCCCGGCCACCATCCACTGTAAGGCCCCAAAGGCTCTCTCTAAAATGGTACGCTCGTTTTCAATTACTGACCTGAATACGGAGAGCCCGAAGAGTTCAATTCCTGATACTTCTTCGCTTGATCACACCAATGACCGTGATTACATCTTGCAGGTTTCATTCTCAAATGAATGCGACAACAGCTATGGATTGATTTTCTATGCCCAGGATCTGGCCAGACTTGCGAAAGGCGAAATCAAAAAGGTTTCGGGCCTGATGAATTATTCAGACGCTTTCATGCCTGAAAAACCAAATCGTCAGTCTGATGAAGAAACCATAACCGTGATTTGCACACTTTAATAATCCGAAGTTCAAATCATGAGAGGGGCTTTTTTTAGCCCAGCAGGGCCAAATTGCACTAGTTGTCGGATGAATTCATCATTGTTAGAAATGACCTCAAACCGGAGGTCTTATGAAATTATTTACCCTTATTGCGCTCGTGCTTTCTTTTAATGTTTTTGCTCAAACAAGTTTTAAGAAACTCACAAAAGATAATATTTCATCGTTTCAGATTGGGGCTGCTCCAAAAGAGTGCAAAGATAGTGACCGCTATACCAAGGTCGCCGTTCAGCAAATTCTTGTCAGCCTTAGGGATAACTCTCAGGTGATCTTTAATGTTGAAGGGACAGACTCAGATAGCTCATCTGGTGATAACACAGATTATGCTTCTTGCTCGGATGCCCTAAGGTACCTCAAGCTCTCGCTTCAGTCTCAGAGCTTGGCCCTTTTCTCTTTGCAGTCTGGCGACATCAGCTCAACCGTGAGTGATGGAAAAGTACTTTGCACAGTTGATCAGATCAACGTGATGCTTGATGGGAATATCGTGCAGGATTATAAACGCGTGAGTGTTCCGGTGAAATGCCCTTAGTGGGATTTACCGCAAAGAAATTCTGGTTTCAGCTTACTTGTTAACTCACACTGACTTATCCATTCACCGTTCTTGTAATGGGCGAATCCATAAAACCATGTGATCTTTTTGATTGAATCATTAAGCTTATACTTATCAGCAAAGACTTCAGCGATCTTACCATCAACTTCATAGCACCAGCCATAGGCACGCATTTCAGTGTCACTAATGACCTCAAGAGCATCCATTCCGACCGGAGTCTCGAAGGCAGTGCTCAGTGCGCTTTCGTTCCCTTTGTACGGAATTTTATTTTTTTCAAGAGTAGAAATAGTGACAACACCCACATTCTTCGCGGCCATGGGATTGATTGTTTGCGTGAGGAGAGGACTCGTTTCACAGGGCCCAAAAAATTCGATCGTTAATAATGGAAGAAGGATGGAGAGTTTCATTTTAAACCTAACAGCACTGGTGATGATGACGATGAGAGTGCTGAAGATTTTTAACGTGTGCAAAAACCAAGAGAAGACTTCCGCCGATGGAAATCCCATGAGTGATTTGATCCGAGAAATGATTTTCTAAAATAATGCTCGAAAGAATCAAAAATAACCCACAAAAAGCTGTCCCAATAATCCAAGTTAAACCGTGTTTGCGGTAACCAGGAATGAAGGCGAGAGGAGAGGTCATCATGATGAGGACCGCCACTGCCATATGGATCCAAGTCTTATGGGTATAGGTCTCGAGGATAGGAAAGATGAGGGGTAAAAATGCTACGACAACGCAATGAACGACACACGCCGCCGACATTGCAATTCCAACCCTGTCCCACACTTTTTTCATACATGCGGTATATCCTAAGTCGTTTCACACCGTCTATAATGGCAGAAAAGATTATGTAAGAGGTAAGTCATGAAAATTTCTTTGATTGTGGTCGCTTTTTTGATGAGTTTTGCCCTCTTTGCCGCTCGAGTAGAGGTGGAAGTCAACGGGATGACTTGTGCTTATTGTGTCGAGAGCATCACTAAAGAGCTGAAGGCGATCGATAAAGTCGAGAATATTTCGATCAGTTTGGAAGATAAAAAGGCCACATTTGATGAAATCAAAGGCAAGAAAATCTCCGACGGAGAGGTTCGAAACGTGATCAAAAAGGCCGGCTATGAGACCGGAAAAATTCGTCGTCACTAATGTCTCTTAGAATACTTTTCGGATCGCAAAGCGGAAACGCACAAAACCTCGCCAATGTCATTGGAGAGGCACTCACTAACTCCGACATTGATAATGAAGTTTTTGATATGGAAGATCTTTCTCCAGAGTCGATCAAAGATGTCTCAAAACTTCTAATCGTCACCAGCACTTATGGTGATGGTGAGCCACCTGACAACGCTTCAGAATGGATGAGCTATTTAAAATTTGGCGAAGAGATTGAGCTCAATCATTTGCAGTATGCGGTAGTCGGACTCGGCGACACTTACTATCCGCATTTTTGTCAGTGCGGAAAAGATTTTGATTATTACCTGTCTAAACGGGGTGCCCATGCGATGCTCAAACGTCTTGATTGCGATCTTTATTATGAGGAACAGTACTCAGAATGGTTAAGTGAATTGATTGTCGTGCTAAAATCGAAGAGCTAAAAGGGGCCACGATTGAAAATAGGAATTCTCTCACGTAATCCAAAAATTTATTCGACTCACCGTTTGGTGAAAGCGGCCCTCGCACGTGGACACGTGGTTCAGGTGATCAATCCTCTTCGCTGTTTCATGAACATCACCTCAAGTAAGCCGATGATTCATTACCGTGAAAAAACTCTCGATGATTTTAATGTCATCATCCCGCGCATCGGAGCGAGTATTACCTACTATGGTTCGGCCGTGCTTCGTCAGTTTGAGATGATGGGGGTTTATTCATTAAATGAATCTACTTCTATCACTCGCTCGCGCGATAAGCTCCGCTCGCTTCAGATTCTCTCTCGTTCAGGCATAGGCCTTCCGGTCACGAGCTATGCTCACTCAACTAAGATGACTGAAAAACTCATCACGATGGTTGGAGGAGCTCCTTGCGTGATAAAGCTTCTCGAGGGAACTCAAGGTAAGGGAGTGATTCTCGGTCATACGGCCAAATCTGCTGAGTCAGTGATTGATGGATTTCGCCAAATGAAGGCGCACTTCCTTGTGCAAGAATTTATCAAAGAAAGTCAGGGCAGTGACATTCGCTGTTTTGTGATTGGTGATAAAGTTGTGGCGTCGATGATGAGGCAGGCAAAAGAGGGAGAGTTTCGCTCTAACCTTCACCGTGGTGGCAGGGCCTTGCAGGTAGAGATTTCAGAAGAAGAAGTGCGCGTGGCCGTTAGTGCAGCAAAGGCGCTGGGACTTAATGTGGCAGGAGTTGATATTATTCGTTCAAATCGCGGGCCCCTCGTTCTCGAAGTGAATTCATCCCCAGGTCTTCAGGGAATTGAGGCCTCAACGGGCCTTGATATCGCCGGACTTATCATCGAGTACATTGAAAAAAATCTTAAGCTTCCCGATTACGCAGGCTAAAGGCCAATCGATCTTTCTTTTCCGAAAGTGAGAGAGCAAAAAAATCGTCGAGATTTTTGAGTTTCTGAGTATCTAAAAAGCTGAGTAGACCCTTCTGGAAAATTTTTAAGAGCAGAGGCCCTTGATAGACATAAGACGTGTAGACTTGAAGGGCCTTTCCACCTTCATTCCAATACTCAAAAACATCTTTCAGTGAGGTAAAACCACCCACACCAATGAGTTCGATGGGAGCTTTTTCCTGCAGAATAAGGCGGCGGATATTTTTTGATCTCTCCCTTAGAAGTTCTCCAGAAATTCCACCGATTCCGCGATCGGGCATAATGGTCGTGTTGGTGGCGATGAGCCCGGTGAGGTTGTTTTCGACGGCGACAGCAACGAGCTCACGAACTTTCTCAACCTCAAGATCGGGGGCAATTTTTAAGTACAAATCTTTTTTATAAATTTTACGAAGAGCATTGAGTTCTAGGAACAGCTCACTCAAGTAAGATTTTTCCTGGAAGGCTCGAAGTCCTGGGGTATTGGGAGAAGAGACATTCACCACAAAATAATCGGCGTGATGAGCGAGGGTATCATAAAGGATGGAGAGTTCTTCGATGCTCTCAGCTGCTTTCGATTCTTTATTCTTTCCGATGTTGACTCCAAGAGG
>JBBQGK010000031.1:0-33494 GCA_038322885.1 Bacteriovoracales bacterium
ATGATACAATTGTAGTCACTGCAAGAAGATGTAATGCGACTTGTACAACCACACCTCCGGCACCATCAACGACACCAACAACCACACCCGCAGCTCCCACGAGAACTTGTGTTTTTAAGCGCGGTGAAGAAACAGTTGCAGCTATTGGAACTCCTGTATTTGGGACAGGCGACAAGGCAAATGAAGTATCAATTAAGATTAATCGAACGCCCCCAGACGCAGAACAACCAACCGTAGATGTTACTTGCAGTATTGCTCCAAATACCCCGGTTACTCCGACCCCTGAACCTGAAAAAACTAAGTTAGAAGTCACAGCAACCAAGGGCAAAGTCGACACTGATAAAATTCAAGTGAAGGCAGTTGTAAGCACCGAAAACGCAACTGATGCCAAGATTGAATGGTTTGAAAAATCTAAAACGACGGTAACTAGTACTGATTCTGCTTCCGGAAGCGCAGTTGTTCCTAAGTTACCAGACGATTCCGATACCACTCAACCTACAACATCCACAACGACAACGACGACGACTTCAACAACGGCTGCGGCTTCTACACCGACACCTCCGAAGGCACCGACTCCACCTGTTCGTGGAGAAAGCAAAGGTGAAGGTGCTGATACCACGATGCCAAGACGAACAACTGACTACCAAGTATGTGCTGTTGCTTCGAAAGATAATTTTAAAGATTCGGATGGCACATCTTGTATCACAATCGATGCCCTAGACCCTGCCGAAGCCGCCAAAAATAATAAATCAAATGGAAATAGCGGACTCGCCAATCCAATGCCGCCACCGATGGGCGGTGGACTTAACTCAACCATCAATGGTGGAATTCGTTAATTAGAAATTAAAAGTTTCGCCATCTCTCTCAAGAATCCTCAATCTCGGCTCATTTAAATCCCCTATCTCCCGGACAATCTCTGCTCGAAAAGCAGGCTTCAAATGTGTCAGAATAATAGGAATTTCAATGGGCATCTTAGGAATTTCCTGATGAAGGCTCAAGGGTGTGTGATGATCAGAAAGTGTTGCCACATTCTGAAGAGCGTTCGGAAAACTAACTTCCGTAAAAATAGCTCGAAGATTTTTGATCGTCTTTCCTATCTCCCAGATCTTTTCAGTGGGCCCAGTGTCGACAGTAAAAAGAAGTGAGTTGTTATCTTTCTCAATAATAAATCCCATCGCATCCAACGGATGATTCACACGGACCGGAGTGATGTAATACTCACCGATATGAACTCGTTTTTCTGGAATGAGGTCGTTAAATCTGATCGTAGGATAGCTCGCACTCGGAAGGACACTGAAATCCGGCCAAAGCAAGTCGTTAAGGATGTGGGTTTTAATCAGTTTGTTGACCGTAAGATGACTATAAACTTCAAAAGGTTTTGGCTTCATCCCAAAACAATTATCACATAGAAAAGCGATGTCTTTAGTGTGATCAAGGTGACAGTGTGAAATGAGAATGTTTTCGATCCTCGCTTGCTCTTCTACCGTCAGGCTCGTCGCTACTGCACCACAATCGAGTAAGAGTTTTTCATCAATAAGAAATGAAGTGGTTGCAAAACCTTTGGCCTGTCCGCCGTGCCCACCGAGTACCTGAACTTTCATCTATTTAGTGTAAAGGAAACACTAACAATTCACAACTTCAAGGTCATTTCTTCTTCAAACTTTCTAGTTGCGTATAAATTTCTTTAGCGGGTCTCTCAAGAATTGCACTTAAAAGTTTCGAGACAGCTTTAGGCGTAGATCCTTCATTCAAAATAGTCTCTGCCAATTGTTTAAATTCAGAGCTAGATTTTTCCGATTGAGAGTCTTGATGAAAAAGAAAAATAAATTCGCCCTTAATGGTGACTCCACTCTTCTTAGAGCTCCAATCTTTTGCTTTAAATCTCTCAACTTGCTCGAATTTTTTTGACAGCTCCCTCACCACACAAACTGAAACTTCAGGAAGTGTCTGAGACAGTTCATCAAGTGTTTCTTCTATTCTCGTTGGTGCTTCAAAATAAATGTGAGTCCCGTAGGCTGCATTTTGAAAAGATTTGACTCTCTTGGCCGATTCCCTGGGAAGAAATCCGTGAAAATGAAATGGAATTGGTGGCAATCCAGAAAGCTCGAGGGCCATGATGGGAGAGGACACCCCAGAATAAGATTCAATTTGTATTCCTCGAGCAACCGCCCCACTCACAATTGGATAGGCAGGATCAGAAATCATCGGACTACCAGCTTCTGAAGCAACATAAAGGATTGTCGTAGATGCTATCTCAAGGAGTTTTTCTACTTCATATTCGGAGGATTGATCATGGAGCGAAAAGATTCTCTTTCCCTGGACGCTGATCTCCATATGATTCAAGAGATCTTTGAAAGAGCGCGTATCTTCTACGGCAAAATTTTCCCCTTCTCGCAAGGCCGCGAGAACCCGAGGGGTGAGGTCGCCTAAGTTACCAATTGGTGTGTTCAACAGAATAATTTTTCCCACGCTAACTCCTCATCTGATTCAATGTTATCATTAATCTAAGTAACGGGTAACTATGGAAGGAGATCCCACAATGAGCATGAAGGCCAATATTTTAAGAGACGCTAATGGAAATATCATTGTTCATATGCAAGGGGATCTAAATTACGACGTATGCTCTCCACTGCGCACAGAGCTTCAAACCATTGCGCGCGAAAATCCAAACGCAAAAATTTCTATCGATTTAGGTGCTATCGATTTCGTAGGATCAAGCGGGATTTGTCATTTTGTTGAGACGGTGAAGTATCTCAAAGAAGGTCGCAAGTCGAACGTGAACCTCACTAACGTAAAACCTGAGTTCCTAAAAATCTTTAAGCTTCTCTCTCTTAACGAGACTGAATACGTTGCTGAGCTTATGAATTTTGATGAAGATGACACAGAAAATCTTAGTCAGCGTTTCGGTAACAGAACAGTAACTTTCGAAAACTAAAATTCGATTTTAAAAAGATTAACAGAAATGGGAGGGATACCTCCCTTTTTTGTTGTCGCGAACTTGTGATTGAGAGCATCCATGCGGTTAAAAAAGCTTCCGCTATCTTCTTCAGTCGGTTGATCACTGCCACCATCTTCTGAATTATAGCCATCACCATATACATCTGAAGAATCTTTGTAAGGTGAGGCGTTATCGTCGTAATTTCCAGTTTTACGGTTGTGATGGGAAACTAAGACATAGCCTCCGAAAAGAATACCCGCATACAAACCAAGAGATGCGCCCTGAAATACCGATCGCCCAGTTGTACCAAACGCCAGAGAAGCCGCACCCAAAAGTGTACCGGCCGCTGTCCCGTATCCTATGATCGTTAAAAATGCGCGAGCTCTCACCGGCATCTGCGCTCTGGCCTCTTGAGGTCTGAACATAGTAAAACAAAAGATCGCGATCAGAGTTATGGTGAAAATTCTTTTCATGATATTAGTTTAAGGGATAGTGGAGTTGTTTTGCAAAAAAAAGAGTTATCCGACTAGTTTTATAAGTTTTGTCTTATATCCAAAAAGCCCACTGATAAATTTCTGCGAATCGAAAAGCCTTCTTCCCTGCCCTCGCATCAGCATTTCCGCCCCTACAGAAGAGCTTTTAACCTCGGCGAGTTCGACAATCCACTCCCCTCGAAATTTTTGTATGCGGGCCAAATCAATCTGCCCTAATTGTCTCTCTCGAAGAAGCTGACTTGAAATAAGAAGAGGAATGCCGACTTGGTGAAATGTTTTTGAATGCTGTTTCTCGAGATTAAGACCGCAAGAACTCTTTAACCCCACCGAAGGTCTTACGATGGATCGGGCATGGCCCGTGGATCTCGATCGCTTTGCGATGACTTGCCGTTGCGTATCCAGAGTTTGTGTTGAATCCGTATTGTGGGTAAAGTTCATGCATCTCATTCATGTAAGCATCGCGCTTTTCTTTGGCGATGATTGAAGCGAGACCGATGAGAGCTGATTTTGAGTCACCTTCAATCACATAGATCTCTTCCCAAGAAGCTTTCTCTGTATCCCATCTGAGCTTTTGATTTCCATCAATAAACACAGTCGTTGCTGATTTTTCCGACTGTGAAAGAAAAAGAGCGGCCTCCTTCATCCCGCGAAGGGACGCCGCAAGAATATTCTCGCGATCTATTGTTTCGTGGCACATCTCCCAGGTCACAAAATCAATCTTCCAATTTTTGAGACGTATTTCTCCAAGACTCTGATAAGCAATATTTTTAACTTTGAGTTTCTGGAGAAGTTTTTGACGATCTTTACTCGACATTACTTTTGAATCACGAACACCCAGGCCCCGAAGTGATCTTGCGAGTGAGGCAAGACTTGCTTCATCTTCAATCAGGATACGCACACCACCAATGACAACTGGTCCTCCAAGAGGACCGCGTCCCACTTCATCAACTGCAATGACTTCTCGTGGCCAAGAATTTATGAATCGACATTCAAACATGTTCAAACCAAAAAAAAAGAAAGGCCCGGTTTCCCGGGCCTTTCAAGAAAACAAACTCTAAATTTTTATTAGCGAGAGTAATCGATAGCAACGCGTGCTGCTTTACCAGTACGACCGCGGAGGTAGTTGTGTTTAGCGCGACGAGATTTTCCTTTCGCGATAATAGTCACACCTTCAACTGCTGGCGAGTGGAAAGGGAATACACGTTCAACACCAACACCATCAGAGATTTTACGAACACGAAAGTGACCGTTAACCTGACCTGGGTGTTTCATGGCGATACAGGTACCTTGGTAAACCTGGGTACGAGTTTTTTCACCTTCTTTAATACGAACGGCAACTTCGATCGTGTCACCAGTTTTAAATGCTGGAAACTTACCTACGTTTGGGTTCGCATGCTTTTTTTCGACGAGATCTACTAAATTCATAAAATCCTCTCAGATGAGACTTCCATAACATCAACTTTGTGAGCAGAGGGAAGGAAAATGTTTTAGGCATCAGAGGCTTCTGGCCAGCCGATCACAATAAATTGCGACCGCTGAGCGAACAGACAAATGATTATATCCGTCATTTGCTATGCCAAATATTGGCTCTAGCCGAAAATCGGCTTGTTCAGTTACCGAAGCAGTTAATCCCCATCCTGTACCAAATAACAAGAACATAGGTCTATCGTCAAGGCGAATCTTCTCTATCAGTTCTTTTTCTTTTCCGTCGTATTTTTCAAAGTTCGCACCCGTCACAACAACGCAAGGCTTCTTACCTTCTCGTTTCGTAATTTCTTCGATCGCCAGTTCTATAGTATCAATTACCTCGGCTTCAGCGAGAGCGTTTTTACGATCAGGATTGTAGATGAGGCCTGAGTCGGCTTCCCAAAATCCCAAAATCTTTTTCACCATGGCCTGCTGGTTTTTGATCGGCGTCACAATAAAGTAACGCTTAAACCCAAAAGTTCGAGCGGTGCGGGCGATGTCGTGAATATCGAGATTGGTCACTGATGTTGTGATTTCTTTTCCGTCTTTTGAACGGATAGGACCGTGAACGAGACCGATGTAAAAGGGTGTTGGAAATTGCATGAAGGATAGATAAGGGATTTCGAACAAAGTCGCAATAATTTAGCTTTTTCTTGAAATAATTTTAAAAATACTTGTTGTGACAGAAAACTGAAATCTTCGGGTTTCGACCCAGATCAACGCTCCAAACCTCACCACCTTGTGGGCCACCCATTAGGTCGATTTTCTACTCAAGTTCTAACTCCCCGTAAGCTCAAAAGCTTGATTCACTATGCTCCTCTCCAAACCTTAGACATCCCTTCCCAAAAAGCTCGAAATTCGGTAAAGAAGAGGGACTGATATTTCACTCCTTTACGGATACAAACTTATGCAAAACAACCCTCTTGATTTTCGCTCTAACGAAATGTTTTTGATCGTCGGCCCCTGTGCCGTTGAATCTGAAAAACAGATGATGCAAATCCTCGATCATGAAACTCATCCCACACTCATTCGTGGTGGGATTCATAAGATGAGAACGAATGCAAAATCTTTTCAGGGACTGGGCGACGAAGGTCTTGACCTCATCACTCGCCTCAAAAAAAATCGTCCCTTTGATTTTATTACTGAGGTCACTGATATCCGCCAGATTGAAACACTCCTTCCTACGACATCTGTGTTTCAAGTTGGGGCGCGGAACATGTACAACTACGAACTCTTAAAAGAACTCTCGCGCTACGATCGCCCAGTGATCCTGAAGCGCGCTTTTAGTGCAACCATTTCCGAATGGCTTGGTGCTGCTGAATATCTTTTCAACCTCGGTGAGAAAAATATTATCTTGTGTGAGCGTGGTGTTCGATCATTTGATAACAAGCTTCGCAATTTGCTTGATCTTGGCTCAGTCATTTACTTAAAGAAAAATTCTCCTTTCAAAGTCATCGTCGATCCCTCTCACAGCATGGGCTATACCCAATATGTCGCTGATGCGGCCTATGCGGCCGTCGCTGCAGGTGCTGATGGTTTGATTGTAGAGATTCACCCCGAGCCAGGTGTGGCCCTCTCTGATGGACAACAGGCCCTGAACCTCTCTCAGCTCACTGAGATGGTTAATACTCTTAAAAAACTCACTCCTGTATTTGGAAAAGAACTGAGGATGTAATTATGGCTAAGGCTGAATTTGTTCGAGTCATGTTCGATGATATCTCTCACAAGTATGACCTCTTAAACGATGTTCTCTCTGTCGGCACTCACCGCCTGTGGAAAAGGAACTTCGTTAGCTTAATTTTAAAATCAAACCCGAAAACCGTTTTGGACTGCGCTTGTGGAACGGGTGACATTGCTTTTGAGCTGAAAAAGAATGTGAATGGTGAAGTCACCGCCATTGATTTTTCTGAAAAGATGATCGACTTCGCCAATGGAAGAAACGCAAAGTCTCCTTACAAGGTGAACTTCCGAGTTGCAGACATTATGAAGCTTCCTTTTGAAGATAAATCTTTTGATGTCGCGAGTATCTCCTTCGGGATCCGCAACGTTGAAGATCTCGCCAAGGGACTCTCTGAACTCGGCCGAGTAGCGAAGTCTGTTTACGTTCTAGAATTTGGTCAACCGAAGAATGCACTTTATAAGAAGGCTTACTTTAATCTTCTGAAGCTCTACGTGCCGGTGTTTGGACTCATCACTAAACGCAAAGATGCATATGAATACTTGATTGCTTCATCAGAAAAATTTCCTAGTGCAGATGCGTTCATTGAAATCTTCAAGGCCAATACACATTTTTCTCACTATAAAATGATTCCCGTGTTCGGTGGGATCGCCTATATCTATTGCGGCTCAAACGAGGCGCTATGATTTCTCCGATCTTTGATCCGAATGACTGGAACGAAGTTCCTGAGTTGGTCTTTGAAGACATCACTCTCCATAAAGCGCGCGAAACCGGGGCTATCCGAATCGCTTTTAACCGGCCTAACCTTCGTAATGCTTTTCGTCCTCAAACCGTCGATGAGCTTCTGACCGCTCTGGAGTGGTCTCACCGCCAGAATGATGTCGGAGTTATTCTTCTCACAGGAAATGGACCATCTTCAAAAGATGGTGGTTGGGCCTTCTGTTCTGGTGGAGATCAAAATGTTCGCGGTAAAGCGGGCTACGAATACAAAGACACAAAACCTGGAATGCCTCAGGCCCATGGTCGACTTCATATTTTAGAAGTTCAGCGCATGATCCGCTTTATGCCTAAAGTTGTGATCGCTGTTGTTCCTGGATGGGCAGTTGGTGGAGGCCATTCCCTGCACGTTGTTTGTGACCTCACTATAGCGAGTAAAGAGCACGCCATCTTCATGCAATCTGATGCCAACGTGGCGAGCTTCGACGGTGGATTTGGTTCTGCCTATCTCGCCAAACAAATTGGACAAAAACGCGCACGAGAAGTTTTCTTCCTTGAGCAAAAATATTCCGCACAGGAAGCGTTTGAGATGGGAATGGTAAATAAAGTCGTTCCACATGCTGATCTGGAAAAAGTTGCCCTCGAGTGGGCCGATACAATTTGTGGAAAATCCCCTACGGCCATCAAAATGCTCAAATTCGGATTCAATTTGATTGATGACGGTTTGGTTGGACAACAAGTTTATGCTGGAGAGACGACACGCCTCGCCTACGGTACTGAGGAAGCTCAGGAGGGACGAAATGCCTTCCTTCAAAAAAGAAAACCAGAGTTCGATAAATTTCCCTGGGTCTATTGATGAAGACACGCTCGAGCTTCTGTGACTTTATTAATCACAAATTTTTCGAGCAAGGTGCCTTCCTCACAAATCCTGAAAACCAAGAGATTACGTTTGCTCGCGGTGGGAAAACTCAAAAAATTATTAGTACACCAGAACAAACATGCTTCTACTTAAAAGACTTCTATCAAGATACATTCATTGGCTATTTTCCTGAAGAGACTTTGACCCTTCCTCACTCAGTTGTAAAAGAGTGGCTCGAAGAGAAGACCGAGATCAATTTATCGTTCATGAGTGTAGAAAATGAAGATAAATACTACACTGAAGACTTTAAGAAACTTAAAAATTCTTTTGGAGAGGAACTTAAAAAAGTTGTACTCGTTTCTTGCGAGAAATTCACTCTCCAAGATGCATCAGCGGCCAAGAGGCATTTCTTCACCCAGGCCCTTAACTATGGAACGGGTTTGCCCTATGGTTTCTGGGGAAATGGGTATGGCATCGTCGGAAGCTCTCCAGAGGTTTTATTCTCGCTTGAAAATTTAAAGCTTAAAACTTTCGCTCTTGCAGGAACAGCTCCTCTGCAAAACGGAGAACAACTACTCAACTCTCACAAGGACAGAACTGAGCACAACTTAGTCATCACTGATATCAGCGAAAAATTAAGACCTTTTTCTGCCGACGTTAAAATCGATAAGACATGCCTTCATCCGTACCGAAATATTGTTCACCTTAAAACAAATATTGAATGCCAATTAAAAAAGCCCGGAAATCCTCTGGAGCTTGCGGCTCTTCTTTCTCCCACGGCGGCACTCGGCGGGTATCCTCAATCTTCGGCGATAAATTTTCTATCTCAAACTCAATACGCCAAACGCCATCCTCAACGCTTTTTTGGTTCAGCCATGGGATTGCATACCCCTGATGCTAATTTTGCTATCGTCATGATTAGAAATATTCAATGGCATGGAGATATTTTCTCAATTGAGAGCGGTGGTGGTGTCGTCCCAGAGTCTGAGCTTGAAAGTGAAATGCAAGAGATCCACCTAAAACGGGAAAGCATTAAGGGACACTACCTATGAAACTTAATCTTTCAGAAGTTCAAAAAATTTTCTTCTGTAGTGGAGCACGTAACCATGATCTCCTTTCTCACTTTAAACCTGAGAAAATTCAGTTTGAGATTGATGAAAGGATGGCCTCATTCAAGGCACTGGGTTTAGCGAAACTCACCAATCAACCGGTCATCATTTGTTGCACATCTGGTACGGCCGTCGCCGAGTGCTTGCCCGCTCTTCTTGAGGCGAGATATTCCCGAACACCTCTTATTCTCATCTCCGGAGACAGACCGAAAAAAATGCATGGAACTGGTGCTCCTCAGACCATTGATCATGCAGCGATCACAAAAAATAACGTTGGAGAATTCATTGAACTTCCTATGTCGGAATTTAAAAATTTAGAACGAGAAGTTGAAGCCTGGCCTATACATATTAATGTGATGATTGATGACACTGAGAAACACCTTGAGCGGCCCAAGCCGGATGGGACATTAGATGATTTCACCTCCTTCATTGACTCAGTCAAATCTCCCCTCTTTCTTTTCTCCCATGAAGAAGAAAGTATGCGTCCTTTCATTGAAAAATTTTCTAAATTGGGACATCCCTTTTACGCTGAGACCTTGAGTCAGGGACGAGACCTTTCAGTTATTGATTCAGAGAAAACTCTCGTTACTCTTTTGAAAAAAAATGTTTTCGATTCTGTTATTCGTGTTGGACAAACCCCACTCTCAAAGGCGTGGCGGATCCTTGAAATGAACCACTTACCGGTCATTCATTTCGATCAACGAAATTTAACGGCCCTCTCTTATGGTACGGTGGTGCCACTTTCTAGTCGTGATCTTTTAGTCACCGCAAGATGGTGGAGAGAAATTGAAAAGCTTAAAATAAAACCACTTCCAGTGACTCAAAAGATTAATTCATATTTAGAGAAATATCCCCATTCAGAGATGAGTGTCCTGCGAGATCTTCAGTCGATAATCAAAAGTGATGATTTTATTTATCTCGGAAACTCACTTATCATCCGATTCTTTGAACTGGTTCAAAAAGATAATTTCAAAGTCTTTGGCAGCCGTGGAGTAAATGGAATTGATGGACAACTTGCTACGGCCATAGGGATCGCTCTCGGAACAAAACAAAAAGTCTATGCCGTTCTGGGAGACATGACGACCTTGTATGACTTGAGCTCACTTCGTGATATGCCTCAAAATTTAACCCTCATTATTATTAATAACGGCGGCGGTAGGATCTTCGATATGCTGGGACTCGATTCGAGAATTGTCATGGGACATAACATTCAATTTCGACCCATCGTTGAGGGTTTTGGGCTCAGTTACGCTTTGAATGCCTTGGATAATTTATCTTCAGTTCAAGTTCTAGAACTCACTCCAGACCAGGAACAAACAAAGGCCCTCTTAAAAGAATGGAACTCATGATCCATGTTTTTCATGGTTTTCTGGGATCCCCTGAAGACTTTTCATTTCTCCAAATCGTCCCCAATGTAGTCTTACACGATATTTATCATGAAGCTGTCGAACAAATACTGCTCACAGAGGCCGACGTTGTCATTGGTTATTCCATGGGTGGCCGAATAGCGATGGAGCTAGCCAATAAGCATGGGTTTAAGATCAAGAAGCTTATCATCATCAACGCCCATCCCGGAATTCCTGATGAGGATAAAAATGAGCGAGCGATCTGGGAAGAAAGTGTTCTTAAGAGGCTCAGATCACTTTCAGCAGAAGAATTTTTAAAATACTGGAATGCTCTACCTCTCTTTGAGGCCGATCGACCGATTGAGGGAATAAGTTTGGAAAAATACAAGAAATCTGAGAAGATTTTTGAGAAGTATCGCTTATCCAGGCAAAAATATTTGCTTCCTGAACTCATCCTCAACAAGGACAAAGTTTTTTGGATTGCCGGAGAAAGAGATCAGAAATACTCTGATCTCGCACGATCTTTGATAGTCCCAGCAGGAATAACCTGCAAGTTCTTGCCTGGTGGTCATAGGCTTTATCAGAGCTCGGATGAATTATTAGATGTCCTCCAGAGGTATGTCCTCATATGAAAAATTTTTTTATTGCAGCAAGACCCAAGACGCTTCCTGCAAGTGTCATTCCGCCACTGATGGCCTACATCTATTTTTACTCAACGACTCACCGTCATGAATGGTTCTATCTTTCCCTTTGTCTTTTAGGCGCCCTCGCGATCCAGCTCGCAACTAATTTCTTCAACGATGTGATTGATCATGAGCGAGGGGCAGATAAAAAAAGAGTAGGCCCTACCCGTGTTTCGGCGAGTGGCCTTGAAAATGTTGAAAAGGTAAAAACCTGGGCCAAGGTGATGATCGTAGTGACTATCCTGTGTGGTATTCCTATCATCCTGAGGGGAGGACTTTTTTATCTGCTCTTTGGTTTCATTTCACTTTTTTTAACCTACGGCTACACCGGTGGACGTATTTCGCTGGCCTACCGCGGACTGGGCGAGCTTTTTGTTTTTATTTTCTTCGGTCTCTTCTCCGTCATTGGATCTTATTTCCTCTACGCGGATTCATTCATTTTCACACAGATGTCAGAGGTCTATGCTCTCGGCTCAATTTTCGGACTTCTCACAATGGCCCTCATCATGGTGAACAACCTTCGAGACAGAATCTTTGATGCTGAAGTGGGCAAGAAAACCCTGGCCACAAGAATGCCGGATAAGATTTACCGCTTCCTTACAATCTTTGTGATCTACCTCCCCTACGGACTTCTCTTGGGTTTTTTTCACTACCGGTTTATGTGGCTCATGCTTCTGGCACTTCCACCCGCGTTGAAACTTACTGGAATTGTTTTAAAAGACGAAGGTTCAGATCTCAATGAAGGATTGAAGTTTGCGGGCCTTCATCTTATCTTTTATTCTATTTTTTTGAGCTTCGTTTTTATTTATGGAAATCCAATATAGCCTATACACATTAAGGCCCAAAGTACGCGCGAACCGGCTGAGTTCGCTCGAGCCGAAGACTGGTGTTTACCTGCGCTCACTGGTTAAAAATGAATTTGGTTATGCTGATTATTTTCCGCACGCCGAATTGGGTGATAGTCCCACGGATAAATTTCTTGCGGGCCTTAAGGACCAGATCAATGAATACGACAAAAAGATTGTAGAGTTCATCAAGAAAGACCCAGGCTTTAGAAAACAGATTTGTCGTCCCTTTTTAAATCATCAACTCTGGACTGGAATTGAAACACTAAAATCTCCGGTAATTAAGTACAAAATGCTTAAAAAAGACAGCGAACTCTATCTCGATTTGCTCAATAAAGGTATTCGGATACGGTTCGATGGTAATGCGCTTTTATCAAGAGATGAGCTTAAAAATTTCATCGACAGAATTCCTACATATCAAAGACACCTGGTCGAATACATGGAAGATCCAATTAAGTCTCTCGATTGGAGTGACCTTCCTGTACCTACAGCTCAAGATTTTATTAAAGGCGATCCTTGTTCTTTTTACATACACAAACCCAATGCAAGATTTTATCCCGACGTCAAAGTTCCGGTGATTTTTAGCGGCTACATGGGAAGTGAGCTTGGACTTTGGCACGCTTATAGTGAACTTCTCGAGAAAGGAGATCTAAATCAAGTGCATGGCCTCATCGTCGAGGACTTCTATGAGGACCAGCAAAATATTTTCTTAGGCGATTATCACTCAACTTTCATTCCCGACGAGGTAGAGATCAATAACATCTATCGTGATCTTGGAAACAGAGAATGGAAAACATTATGTTCAATCTAAAAGAAAATCAGATCCTGCTTTCTCCTCACTTTGAAAAACACACTAAGCAAATCCTTGATGGTCTCTCAAAACATCTCACGACCAAACACTTCATCATATTGTCTTCAGGAACGACTGGCGGGAAGATCAAGGGCTTTGCCATTTCAGAGAAAGCTCTCTTCGCCAACGCGAAAGCTGTGAATAATTTTTTCGATCTTAGCTCAAAAGATATCTGGGCATTATCCCTTCCCTCTTTTCATGTGGGGGGACTCTCTGTTCTTGCCCGGGCGTATCTGCTGAATAATAAAGTCATCACTTTCGAAAAATGGAATGCAAAAGATTGGATCACAAAAATTGCTTTAGAAAAAGTCACTATCTCGACTATTGTACCGACCCAACTCTACGATCTTCTTCAGTCAAAAAAGTCTCCCCCAAAGGATCTCAAGTATCTCATCGTAGGAGGAGACTTTCTGAGTGATCAGTTGGAATCCATGGCCCTTGAAAGGGGGTGGCCAGTCTATAGGACTTTCGGCATGACTGAAGTTTCATCGCAGCTTGCCTCTTCAAAAACGTTGAGAAGTAAAATGTTAGAAATACTTCCCCTCCATCAGGTAAAAATTGAAAATGAACACTTGCTTGTAAAATCAGATTCCCTTTTTACACTACAATTTACTATTGATGATGAAATTCATATCAAGCACGCCAAAGAATTCTGTGATTCTGAAGACTATTTTATCACTCAAGATTTGGTCGAGCTTCGGCAGAATGCTTTAAAACCACTTGGTCGATTGGATGATAAATTTAAAATATCTGGACGACTCTTCGACCTGTTAGACATAAAGAATAGTCTTGAAAAAATAGCCCTTGAGCGAAATGAGTTTAAAAAAGTTGAAGTCGCCGTTCACCACGATGAACGTAAAGGCCAGGTCCTCAATCTTCTCGTTCACCGCGACGTCAAAGACGTTTCACCCTACCTGGAAGATTTGAGCCCCTTGGTTCCTCATGAAGTGGTCTACCTTGATAGCTTTCAGCGAACAGAGCTCGGAAAATTGAAAAAGAAATTATTTTAAGAGATCAGGTCTGTGCTTTTTCGTGAGTCGAAGCTTTTCTATGTTCTGCCATTCTTCAATTTTTTTATGATGCCCTTCCATTAAAAACCTGAGGCACTTCCATTCCCTCAAATTCCCGAGGCTTCGTGTATTGAGGAAATTCAATCATGCCATCTTCAAAAGAATCGTCTTGGCTTGAGAGTTTGTTACCTAAGATTCCCGGAACAAATCGAACGGCGGAATCAAGCATAACCATAACAGCCAGCTCACCACCAGTTAAGACGAAGTCACCAATGGAGTAATACTCATCAACATACTTTTCTAAAAAGCGCTCATCAATTCCTTCGTAACGACAACAGATAAAGACAATGTCCTTTTGAGGATCGGAAAGAACATTGATGCCAAAATTGCGAGCGACTAGGTTATCCCAAACGATCCTTCGCGGAGATGTGTAGATCACCCGCAGTGCTCTTAATCCCATTTTAGTCGAAAGGTCAGTCGAGGTTTTGACCATGGATAGGACTAGTTTAGGAAAGATGCGAAGAAAGACTTTTCTATAGATAGAGATCCTAAGAGCAGGAATTTTGGATCCAAATCATGGCTTAAAATCACGCATCTGAGTATGAGTTGGCAACCAGTACAATTCCATGATTAGGTTAAGCCAACATCCTTTAAGGATACTTCATTTTGATTTTACATCATTCACTTCTCAAGGAAACTTTATGAAACTTGCATTTTTATTCCTCGCTTTCACGTCCTTCACATCGGCCTATGCATCCCAAACTTTTAGTGGTTCGGCTTCATACATTGGGTCGCCTGTAAAAGATTGTTGGGATACCAAAGAAAATGCAATTGCTGACGCTGAGGCCAGCGCTACTCACAAGGCAGAATTAGTTTGTAGCCGACAGAGTCTCCACGCCACTCAGGTGACAGAATTCCAAGCCAAAGAATCGTGCAAACTTGAGAGCCGTCTAGTTGTTGTCTGGAATACACATTTCGATGTGACAACACAGGCTGAGTTTGATTGCCGTTAAGCTTCGATCTCAAATTTTCATTTTGGAACAGGTGCTTTGCCGCCTGTTTTTTTTCGCTTTTTGAGCAGTAATAATTTGCAAAGGGGTCCGAAAGAAAATTCTTCTCCTCCTTCAGCAAGACAAGGGCCCCAATTGCCTAGGGCTACACAACAATAAATAGCCTAGCCATCCATTCCATGAATTGAATCTCGGGCAAAATCATTCTCCTGAAGACGAAGATTTCAATACTTTCTTTCTATTAATATCTTTTTATTTGATCAAGTCAGGCCGATGCTTCTTCGTCAGTCTGATCTTTTCTAATCTTTGCCACTCCTCAATCTTCTTATGATGCCCTTCCATCAATACCGCGGGAACTTCCATTCCTTCAAACTCTCGAGGCTTAGTGAACTGAGGAAATTCAATCATCCCATCTTCAAATGAATCAGCTTCACTGGATAACTTATTCCCTAAAATTCCCGGGACAAATCGAACCGCTGAATCCAGCATTACCATCACAGCGAGTTCACCACCCGTTAATACAAAATCCCCTATCGAATAATATTCATCCACATATTTCTCTAAGAATCGCTCATCGATACCTTCATAACGGCCACAAATAAAAACGATGTCGCTTTGTGGATCCGAGAGAACATTTATCCCAAAATCGCGGGCGACCAGATTATCCCAAACAACCCCACGAGGAGAGGTATAGATCACGCGTAAATCAGATTTCGAAGCATAACCACCCTTCTCTACAACCCCTGTCATCAAAGCATCACGAAGGATATCAGCTCTCATCACCATCCCTGGTCCACCACCAAAGGGAGAGTCATCAACACTTTTATACTTGGTTGTTGAGAAATCACGAATATTAAGACAGTGAACTTCAAATTTGGTTTCCCCTTCACGCTCGCCTCTTAAGGCGGAGCCGGCGATCCCACATTTTAGTAGTGGTTCAAAGAATTCTGGAAAGAGGGTTAGAATCCAAATCTTTTTAATCATTCCGTGTACTCCGGCATGATCATCACGATTTTTTTTCCTTCAACATCAATTTCTGGAAAGAATGAATCAACATAAGGAAGAGTGATAAGCTCGCCATTATTTAAACGAACATCAAAAAGATATTGTTGTCCGTTATCTGAGAAACTTTCAAGTTTACCTAATTCTTTTCCTTCCAAATCCACTACGGGTAGATCGACCAGATCTACCAGATAGAATTCATTGTCTGGAGCTTCCGGAAAATCTTCACGAGAGACAAAAAGATCAAAAGGAAGAATAGTCTCCAGATGAGTCCGATCTTTAATCCCCTCGAGTTCACAGATGATTTTATTTCCAAAGCGCAGCTTCTTTATCACCCACTCTTCCCCTGCTTTTTTCAGGTTCGATTTTTCGGAGTTAGGTATGAGCCAGACTTTCATTTCATCATCAAGAACACTTTCTTCAGGATTAGGATTCAAAAGGCGAAGCTCTAGCTCGCCCTTGATTCCATGAGGATGATAAGCGGTCGCAATTTTAACAAGCTGATCTTTTTCTTTCATATAAAAAAACCCCAACTATCCAAGTGAATAATTGGGGTCCAAATTTTGTTAAAACTTTAAAAACTATTCAATAATTTCGAGAACCGATCGTTTGCGAAGTTTCGTGGAAGCAGCGTTGAGAATCGTTCTCAAAGCTCTTGCCGTTCTTCCTTGCTTCCCGATCACTTTACCTCGGTCTGAAACATCCACATCGAGTTCAATCACTGTGGTTTGCTCGCCGACGATTTCATTCACTCTTACTCTATCAGGCAAGTCCACGAGGGCCTTTGCCATGAGTTCGACGAGTTCTTTTAGTTCACTGCCCATAACACCTTCCCGGGTATTATCCCCATTAGCGGGGTTCGCAACATTATAACTTGATATTGTTGTTTTTAAGCAATGTTCTTACAGTGTCAGAAAGTTGTGCCCCTTTAGAGACCCAAGTTTTGATACCTTCAACATTTACCATTTTGAGAATTTCTTTTGATTTTGGATCGTATTGTCCAAGTTTCTCAAGAAATTGACCGTCACGAGGGCTACGAGAGTTTGTCGCAACGATTGTATAAACTGGACGGTTTTTGCGGCCACCACGTGCCATTCTGATCATTACCATTTAGATATCTCCTATAAAGATCACATAAAAAATTTAGAAATTTATATTTCAAGTCTGAATATAAGTCAAACGTATGAGGGTATTAAGCCCTTAAAAATACTTCTTTCCGAACTTACTCTTCTTCGCACCCTTGCTCTCTTCAGACTTGAAGACTTGGTTTTGCGCGGGAGCTTGGCGAAATCCTTTCACGGGTCCCATTCCTGGAATATTAGGTAGACCACCGCCCTTCATCATTCCCATCATCCCTACCATCATCTGACGCATTTGCCCAAATCGGTCAATAAATTGATTCACGTCCGCAATGGTGCGACCCGAACCATCGGCGATGCGTTTTCTACGGGAGGTGTTAATCAGATCAACATCCTCACGCTCTTTCTTAGTCATCGAGTTGATGAGCACTCGCATGTTTTTCATTTCAGTTTCAGCACCAGAAAGATCCCCCATCTGACGTAAGGCCCCACCCATTCCAGGGATCATTTTTAAAATTGAACCAAATGAGCCGAGACGATTAATCGTCTCCATCTGTTTTACAAAATCATTGATCGTGAACTTCCCTTTTTCAAGGTTGGCCATCATGCCCATCGCCTCATCTTGGTTAATCGCCTCTTCAGCTTTTTCTACCAAAGAGAGCACGTCCCCCATGTCGAGGATTCGTTTCGCCAGGCGATCAGGATGGAAAGGCTCAAGGTCTTTGAGCTTTTCCCCAACAGAGATGAATTTAATGGGAACGTTTGTTACGTAACGAATTGAAAGGGCCGCTCCACCGCGTGCGTCTGAATCCATTTTGGAGAGAACAACACCAGTGAGTCCAACTTTTTCGTGGAAAGTTTTGGCGACGTTAACGGCCTCTTGCCCAGTCATGGCGTCGGCGACGATTAGGACTTCAGGATTATCGAGAGATTTGCGAACGTCTACGAGTTGCCCCATCAGTTCTTCATCGACTTGCAGGCGTCCAGCTGTATCGATGATGGCGATTTCTTTACGAAGGCGTTTTGCTTCTTCCATTCCCGCGCGAACGATATCGACTGGCTTCATGGTGAGATCGGAATCAAAGTAATCCACTCCCAAAGATTTCGCGTGGAGGATCAATTGATCTTTAGCGGCCGGGCGGAAGTTATCGGCAGGAATGAGGAAAACGTCTTTTTTATTTTTGTTACGAAGATGAAGGGCGAGTTTGCCCGCGAAGGTTGTTTTACCAGCACCGTTTAACCCCACGATCAAAATAGGAATGACCGGCGGACGGTTAAGATCTAGACCTTCAGACTCTCCGCCCATGAGAGCAGCGAGTTCATCGTGCATAATTTTAACAAATTGCTGGCCTGGCTGTACACCACGAAGAACTTTTTCACCAGTTGCCTGAGACTTAACTTTTTCAACAAACTCTTTAACAACTTTAAAATTTACGTCAGCTTCAAGGAGAGCTGTTTTTACCAGTTTTAAGGTCTCTTCAATATTTTCTTCAGAGATTTTATTCGTTCCGCGGATTACGCGAAAAGCATCAGAAAACTTTTCACTTAAATTATCAAACATCAGAATCCTCCATGAGATTAAGCTCAATGATCCTACTACATTCAGAGGGGTGTGACACGATGAAATCTGCTCCGGAGTCGCGTAAAACTCCACCAGCACCTGCGCCATTCCAGGTTGCACCCAAACTGATCACGCTGAAGCGTTTTGCCCCGAGAACATCATTGGAAGTATCTCCGATGACACAGATAGATCTTTTTGAAGTCCCACCCAAAAGATAAACGAGACCCCCATCGTGAGGCTTATTGGGCGCATCATCCGGGGTAGAAATTCCATCAAAGAGGTTAAGAACTCCTAAATCGTCTAGGATGCGAATTGTTGAGGAGCGTCCACGGGCGGTCCAGACGTAGAGCTGGCAGGTTTTTCCAAGCTCTACCAAAAGTTCTTTGATGCCTGGAAATAACTTGTATTTGGGGCCACTGGTATCGACAAGAGTGCCATCATGGTCAAAAACGATGTGTTTCATAGATAAAGATTCTAGTGAGGCCCACACCATGTTTACAAGAATAAAACCTTGCATTAAAAGAAGGAATGCAAAATCCTCGTCCTTTTAGCCCCGAGCTCACCGAAAAGCTGTCGCAGTTTAAAGGCAAAGGTACGCCCATCAAATTGGGCAACATCCATTTTGATTCAAAACTTCTCCTCGCTCCGATGGCGGGGATCTGCAATATCCCCTACCGCCTCTTGATGGAAGATTTAGGGGCCGGCGGAACTGTCTCCGAACTCATCTCGTGTCACGGAATTAATTATGGAAATGAACGAACGCTCGAGATGCTCAAGATTCATCCGCTTGAGAGAAACGTCGGCATCCAACTTTTTGGTGAGGACGCTGAGTCGATGTCAAAAGCGGCACTGGTTGCAGAAAGTTTCGGACCAAAATTCCTGGATATCAATATGGGCTGCCCGGTTGCAAAAGTTGTGACAAAAGGTGGAGGTTCGGCATTGATGAAAGAAGTCACGGCCCTTGCTCCCTTGTTTGAAAAGATGCGCTCGAAAATGAAAATTCCTCTCTCGATAAAAATTCGCACAGGTTGGGATTCAAGTAATCGCAACGCGGCCGAGATCCTTCACATCGCCAAAGAAAGTGGGATTGAGTGGGTGGCGATTCATGGTCGCACCCGGGCCCAACAATACACTGGTTATGCAGATTGGGGATTCATTGAAAATTTAAATGAGGTGAAACAATTGCCGATAATCGGTAACGGAGATCTTCATCACCCGTACGGAGTTTCAGAGCGTTTGAAGAAAACAAACTGCGATGCTTTGATGATTGCTCGTGGTGCTCTTCGAAATCCATTTATTTTCTTAGAGAGTCTTGATCCAAATTATGCGAATCAAAAACGCAGTATTTTTTCAGGCAAAGATTATTGGGAAGTAGTTCAAAGACTTCATGAATATACGACTGAAACTTTCCCCGAAGAAAGAACTCGTCTGGTTCAGATCAGAAAGCTCGTTGTCTGGTTTGCGGCCGGCTTCCCCCATGCTGCTGCCTTTAGGTCCCAAATCTTTAGCTGCCAAGTTTTAGAGGACTGTATGAAGATCTCAGAGGATTACTTCCTCTCCCTTGGATCTTCTCAAAAATTCATCAATTACGACGAAGTCTTCATGAGTTCAGGCCACGGTTAGGCCGATTACCTGTCTTTAATAATAAACCTCTCAATGTTTTTCAAGTTCTGTCCGAAAATAGGAACATGAAGAGATTTCTTCTGCTCGCTCTTTTACCGATCTATGCAATAAGTGCTGTACCTAACTGTACGGATCTGGCGACTATCATTCAGAGGCTCGAGCGCGATGTAGGCCAACTGAATGACAAAAATAGATGTGAGACAAGGCAAGCTGGAACGGGCATCACCGAGTGCATGAATGTAGATACCTTAACGGCCAAGATCCGAGAGCTCGAAAATTCCAGGGCCCTTCTTCTGGGAATCGAAAAATTAAAAACTGATATTCGTAAAAAACGCCAAGAGCTTGTAGGTAAAAAACCTACCAGAGCAAATGCGATGAGATTTGGGGAAGCCGTTATCACCGCTCAATCTCTCGAACTCCTGTCAAAAACAATGGATGGCACGAAGAGCCTCTTGCCCGCCATTAAAGCGGCGATGACGACAAATATTCCAGCACTAAGTTTAGTGCGAGCCGTTCAGTATGCTTGTGCTCGCAGATCAAGTTCGAGCACGAGTGATGACGCTTGTTCGAGCGCATTTGCTCCAACACCAAGAGCTCTGACTGAAATTGAGGCGATGGTTAGGGCCACTGATATCACTCCGGAGCTTCTGACTCGTTGGCAAAATGCACTCAAGATAAAAAAGGTCGATGGATCGGATTATAGTTTTTCTCAGATGCGAAAGCAGTATGAGAGTTCAATAGGAACAAATGGCCAAGGGGCCTTGAGCTCCGATCAAATAAGCTCTCTTTCAACTATTCCTGATTTTGTGAGTACTCCGGGATTTGAGTTTTTGGACGACATTAATTCTGGAAAAATTTCGGCCGGCCGTGGTGGTGAGTTTAATAGTCTCCTCTCGGATTTGACTGACCGTCAGAAGATCGAAGTTCAAAGCAGCTCTTCCCTTGCCTACTACACTTATAAAGACGAACTCGGCAACCTTCCAGACTGTTCGGGTGCTAAATCTGAATACACTCAGGCAACAAAATGTATGACGGCCATGCGTGGATCACTGGATAAATTGAACGCTAATTCAAAGTCGCAACTAGGTTATCTTTTGGACGCCTTGGATGTTTCCAAAAATTATTTGAGCGGAATTGATTCGAAGACACCAGCCTGTATGACGGAGATTTCAAATGCGATCGAATCAACGACAGATGCAATTGAGATTAAGTCTTGCGGAGATTTAGTATCCCAAGATCAAGCTGATATTGAGAATGAGATCACCAATGTCTCGAGTCTTCGGAGCAAAATTTTGCAAGACAATCCCAATGTCGTAAAACTTCGTGATTATGCTGTTCAAAAATATCATAAGAATAGTTGTGAAAGTAGTATTACAGAGACTGTCCTTCAGAGCTGTGATAGTGGCTTTACACCTACTTTTAGTAAAGAAATGATCAGCCTCACCGGTGCGGCCTTCGATGTCTCTTTAGTGATGGCCAAACAAGACCATAAGGCCGCAGAAGTTAGTATTGCAGAAATCTGTGACAGCCTGACTGAATCTAAAAAAGGTGAAGCAAGCCGCCTTTGTGAGCTTCAAGAGGCCGGCGGAACCAGAGAGCCAACCGCCAGGCCTAATCCTCCGGAGAAACCAGAACCAGTTAATAGTTTGAGCCCGAAATCTAGAGAAGAGCACCCGGTGAGAGATGCCTTTACAGTGGGCTTTGGAAACTTCACTCGTATGCTCGCTCAAAACTATGCCCAAAATAATTACTCTTCAAATTATACAAATCCATATGGGCTTTATTCATCTCCTTACGCTAGTTCGCCCTATCCGACCTTCTCTTCATTCAGTGATTCCATCTTGTATCCCGGCTACGCTACTGGGGCCTATTCATTTAATAGCGCTTATACTCCCGTGATCCCATCAACATCTTTTTATGCTGGAGGACTTTCTTGGTCGACTCCAAGTGCTTCCACGAATTATCCAAGCTATTTTAATTTCAAATAGATCAAAAAATTTATCACGAAACCCGACTAAATCATTTTTCCTCTCCGTGAATTTCGACGCTTAAGCGTTAACGGAACTTTTTTCCTCATCCCTCATGAGATAAAGCCAAGCCCACGAAACTCCGAAAATATAATGAGGAGATCAACTTCACATGGATGTAAGGTTAATCGCACTATTTTTAATTTTCGTGAGCTGTATGCCATCGGGTACAGTGAGCCGCGGAGAAATCGCCAGCACTTCTACCACTTCCGGAAGCGGTAGCGGCGATACAACCTCGATCTCCGCTATCAGCTGGAACTATCTCGGTAATGCTGCCCAGGCAATTTCTATCGACAGCGCAAATCTTAATAACTCCTATCTTGTTGGTACTGACCTTCAGAACTATCTTTCAACTGCAACGAATTTTACCAATGTAGACTACTGTGTAGTGGCCAACTACAACTTAGGTGGAGTGACCTACGAATTACGATCTCGTGCGGTACCGATTTCTTATTATGACATTTCTGCGAGAGTGACGAAGAGGGTTTTGCGTGTTGATTTTCAGGACGTCACAAACTCAAGTTCAATTTGTCCCGGTACACTCTACGTCTTGAATGCAAATGGCTCTTACACTGTTGATACTGCCGGTGGACTCTCGCCCGTTTATAATCCAGCTCTTCTGTGTACCAATTGCACGAGTGCCTTGAGTTCAGTCAGAGTCAGACTTTTTCAAAAAAATTCTACTCTTCAGCAAGTGAATACGACTCAAGTCAACCTGAGCGCACTGGCCTTAAAAGTTGATCCAAATATTAACGGTAGCTCATCAAACGGAGCTTGCACCACTGCCAGTTGCGCGGCCGCTGGCTATAACTGTTGCTTGGATAATCAATGCGTAAACGATGGATCAACAAGACCATCGGCGTACACTCAGTATGCTTCGCTTTTAACCACGGCCAATCAAGAGAGAATTTCAAACCCACTGGCGTATTTACGATATCCTCAGCTTTACTACATCTGCGCAACCGCCCCTGCAACTTCTGGGGGAACATCTTCTGGATCGACAACCGGATCTACGACAAGTGGTAGTACAGGTTATGATGCGGGCCTGGTTCAATTGAAGAAAGATTTTTTCTGTTTAAAAAGTATTAAGTCGCAATCAACGACAACACCCTATCAAAATGAACTTCTCACAAGGCCGACTCCTTATACCGCCTCTACCGATTGTTTGACCGCAAGTTCAGATTCAACTCAGACACAATATTATTTGAATGTTGTGCAAAGACTTTATCAGACCTGTGGTTGTTCCCAAACGACTCTATCCTCCATGATCTCAAGTTGTCCGGCCTATGAATATTCAGTGACGACTGGTACTGAAGCTGTTCCCCTTCAGATAGATTGTTATACTCCACCAGTTGTGAATCCAAACACTCCCCTCCAAGCGACGTTGAATGTAAGCTCTCGAGCGGCACCACACCGCTTTTTTGATGCTACTGGAACTGAACGAGTTCTTCCTTTGAGTGATACCTCCGTTATGCAGGAAGGCGATAAATTTCAATACCTCGACGACGGTAACGTGATACCGAGTCAGTCAAATTTCAGCATCAATGCGATTCTTGGACAAATAAATGTTTCTCTCGATAAGGCCCAGCCTGCGAAATCAATTTCAGTCGCACTCGATCAAGTTTATTTCTTATACACGACTTCGGGAAATTATACTCCTTGCCCTACCTGTGGTGCCGATTCATGGTTTTCTTCTTTTTATCCTTTCCCTGCCTCAACTTCTGGAAATGGACTTCAAGCAAGGGGCTTCACAACGGCTCGCGATGAGTACGGGAACAATGGTTCAGGTGGCAATTATGAAGATACAATCTTCGGACGTGCTTGCTGGATTCCGCCAACGATGATTCCTTTTTCTCAATCCTCTCGAGCGAGTGTGCAAGCACAAAGACAAAATCGTCTGACGACTCAGGCCGCTCTTTTTGCCAATGGTTATCAGCGTGATTGGTACGGTTTTAATAAAGGTGCTTTGATAGGATCATTTGATGGCGTGAGCTGGTTTGCGATTGGCAATGGAAGGATCGTCAGATCAACGACGAAAAAACTTTATCTCGCGATTAATGCTCCATTTGCGGATGTTGCGACGAACTCTTTTCAAATTGTAAATATCCAGGCCTACGACGGCATCTCTCAGGCCTCACAGCTTGACTACGATCCTGCTTACCATCAAAAAGATGCACTTCAGAATCAGGCAGGAACCTGCCAGAGTTATCATGTCTGCTCCACGGACACAGATTGTATCACGCGACTCGGATGGGAATATGCCTGTGCGGATGTCAAAGATACAAAAACTCAGTGGCCCGCTTTTGATTCTTCATCGAATGAAGTTGCTGCCACAAATGTTAGCCCGACTCCATCTATCGCAGATATTCTCGCTCAAAAATCTTATGGATCAACGTCTACGAAACGTTGTGTGTACCGAGGTGCCGGATCAGTTTGCCTCAAAAACTCAAGTGCTCTCACCGATCTCAATAAGAAAAAAGCAGTCACGTGTGCTCCTAATTTTTATTGCGCCAGTCTTGCTTCCGGAAGTGTCTTCAATGGACGAATTGCTCGCTATGCGGCCGCTCTCCAAGATATTCCAGTTTCAAGAAATCATTTTTACGGTAAAGACGCCAATGTCCTTGGCCGTCCATTAAGCTATCTTGCGAGTTCAGAATCAACCACACTTACTTCATCGATTATTTCAACCATCACGGAAAATATGGCCTTGAGTCTTCCAGGTTTTGAATCTCTGGCAAGTGCCAGCAACACTGGACTCTGTCAGCCTGGAAAGGCCCTACCCACTAGTCTCTCTGATCAAGTTGTGATGGCCAATCCATTTAACCAACAAGCAAGTGCCGATCCTTCGAAGCGAACTGACTACATCAGCCAGATTGGAAGTTGTAACTCTGTTCTCTTCACGAGCTACCGTCACTCAAGTTGTCCGGTGATTGGAACCGATGGAAATTATCAGGCCTTTGCCGCGATAACCATTCCAGATATTGCTGCTTTTGCGAAACTTGCCTCGGGACAAAATGCCTGCGGTCTTGAGAGCCTTGCCACTGGTGCTCCACTTTCTTCATCGGCCGACACCCTTTCTACCAGCTACTCACCTTTCCGTGCCGTAGAAGGAAAAACTCTTCCAAGTCAGATTATTACTTCACCAACACTTGCTCGCGACGCTTGTCTTCGCCGGGCGGGAGCTGTTTGTCAGACCAACCTTGATTGTTCACCTAATAAACTTCATGCTGATCAGGTCGATTATTTCAGTCTTTCTTATTTTGGAAATCAGGCCGAAAAAACTTATCACACTGAGTATCTTGTTTGTGGGCAGACTGATGCTCAACCAACTGATCCCAACAATACGACCTATGACATGAGTCTCAACCGCTGCTGTCGTGAGGTGGGATCGGACCTCACTACCTACACTGCTGATGAACCAACTTCAGTTGTCCCAGGCAACTATGATGCTGCTACTGCGGGACTCAAACTCTCCCTTCCACCGGGGACAGCACCAAACGATGCTAAACGCTATTCACGTTTTGCGACGGTGGAGTCGATCGGCACAAGTGAACGTCCTTCGCTCTCAGCTTATCAAGAGCGCACAGTCGCCGGAGTTTTAACGGCAAGTCCTCAGGGCGGAAACATCATGACCACCAATCAGTGGAAGACATTAAATGAATCAAACTCTGAAACATGTTGCGGTGGTGGATGGATTCGTAAATTCTCTGACGGCGGAACTGATTGGTCTCGTCGAGATCGATTAAATCTTGATGTCACAAACTTTAGTTGTCTCAATTCACGGACGGCCCTGATTACTCATCCAGAAGATATGAAGGCCGCTTACGATAACGTTAATCCATCTGCACTTGTTGATGCCGATTATGGAGATTATTGTAAGGGTGGACTCAATACAAAAGGTGCTTGTGCTCAGAATAGCTTTCTCGATTCTTTGACTGATACCTACCCTGCTGGAAGTGCGTATCCAGCGACGGTCGTTCTCAACACCCTCTCACCAAACTATTCAAGCTCAAACCTGGATAATTACTTCACGCCTCGAAGTGCTGATGGAAACTCTGCTGTCTTCATTGATTATTCGAATGCAACGGCCAGAAGAAACATCACGATCAAGATTCCGAGTTTTGTTACTCGCAGTGATTTTGATGATGTCTTTACATTATCTTCCACTCTTCCTATTTCACTCATCGATTCGACCGGTGGAACTGTACCGGTGTGTACTTTTACTAACCTTGCTGCGGTCGTCACTCCGACGGATCCCGGAGCATGTGGTTCAGGCTGCTGCTTTGATTACGATCGCTCTTCAAGGATTTTAAAAGTCATCACCAATGGTGCCTATACAACTCAAAAAGTTGGCGTAAAAATTACGGTTGCATCCGCAGGAAATATTGCAGCAGTCCCACGCACTCAACCGGGAACAAGCTCGTACTACCTTCGTCGACTCGGTCGCCTCGAACTCTCAGGCGTTCCTCAAATACCTTTTGAAGAACTTTACTGTAACGATAATTCTAATCGAGTCGTGCCTGGAATTTTCTCCGCAGCGATAATTACGAAGACTCAGTTTCAATCAACAAACTTCTCTTTCTCAAATGGTGGGACTTCTCACTACACGTCTCAACTAGGCCTTGTTAACGAACCCGTTTTCGCGGCCAATGATTTTAAATGTTGTGCTCCCCTTGGAAAAGTCGTGGGGGCCGTCAATCGCTGCTGTTCAGGCTACGCAACGGTTTCTGGAACTGTGAACACCTGTGCGCTTCCTGTGGCCACGGATCTTATGGTTTATTTTAATCGCTACATCTCAAATGAAGGTGTTGGAGCAGATAAACCAGGTGGCGGACTGATTGAAACTGATTTCGATAGTCTCACTGGTGAGCCGCTTATCACCACAACCATCAACAGCAAAATTTCTGACCTTGGTAAGGCGTACTGTTCAACCAAAAAAGTTCGCCAGGGCGGGGCCTTTGGATCATTTGAACCTCAGCCACAAGGTAGTGATACAAATCTCACAGAAAGAATTTATGGAATCCTCGATTCATCGAATGACATTGGACAAAGTTCAAATGCTGGTAGTACGGTCACCTCTGGATATGCCGCCTTCATGGACGGCTTCCGTTGGAACCACCACCTCTATTGCTCCGAATAGGAAATCATGAAGAAAAGCTCAAAGACAGTCTCTGAAAGTAGTATTGAAATGCGTGAGATGGTGATGCCTAATCATACGAACTCACACGGAACTATTTTCGGTGGAACGGTCATGAGCTGGATTGATATCGCGGCCGCCATGGTAGCAGCTCGCCATTGTGGTAAGCCCGTAGTCACGGCCCACATCGACGACATAGATTTTATAGCTCCCATTAAAATGGGATATCACGTACTCATTCAGGCCTCGATGAACTTTGTGGGAAGATCTTCCATGATTGTTGGAGTTAAAGTGACCTCAGAAAATCCCTACACCGGAGAATCTCGAGTCACAACAAAGGCCTACTTAACTTTTGTTGCTCTCGATGATTTAGGTCGTCCCATCTCTGTTCCAGAACTCGTCACGGAAACTCCAGATGAAATTCGCCGTTTTCAAAATGCGCAAAAACGAGTTGAGATGAAAAAAAATATGCGCGCAAACATGGTGAAAAAATAAAAGGCCCCATTCGGAGCCTTTTTTTGTGTATGTGCAGGAATTAAAGCTAGGAAAAGCGTTAATACATCCATTAAACCCGTCAAAACTATCACCCGTCAAACCAAAAACACTACATCTAGTATTTTTTATTGTCAGATTTTTGACCACCTACACAATCTCATAGAGTTTACTTTACGCACAAAAAAAAGGCCCTCTTTCGAGGGCCCTTTCGGAACAATTATTTAAGTGTTTTTGCGTGACGCTTAAGCATCTTTTTCTTTCGAGCAATGCGCGTGAGCTTGAGGCCACTCTTCTTATTCTTCTTTGCCTTCTTAGCTGGGCGAGCTTTTTTTAACTTTTTCATGAAATCCTCCTCAAATGTACAATTCAAACGAGCTTATAATAGAAAAGACCTTTTGAAAACGCTAAGGAACCACATGCTCAAGACTTTCTTACTATTTCTTTGTCTTCCACTCTTCGCTCAGGCTCCAAGAAGAATCCAAGTCCTTCCCAACCCCCAAAAGTTAGAGGACTTCGACCATCCCGTGAAGGGCTGCCCAGAAAATTCAGAATGCGATGAAGTCATGGGATCAATGCTCGCTCGTTGGAGCGATCTCATTGGAAAGCTTTCAGACGAAAAATTCGAAAAGGCGAAAATTCCTAACATGCTCGAAGCCTTTCGCCAAAAATATGGTTTGCCGGTTGATTTTTATACTTACCAGGTATCGCAGCTTGGATTTAAACCCCTGCTCTACAACTCTCCCTGCAAAGAACACAATCCTAAAGAGACTGAAAAGCGAACCCTCAAAGGGGAGGCCTTCTTAAAATCACTTTCTCTTGAGAAGGCGGTGGTTCAGCGTGCAGAAACTGTCATGGAAGTTCCGACTAAAGACTCACTCGTCGTGGGACAACCGGTTCATGTTATTGGCGGTCTTAAGTATATTCTTCCTTTAGAAGATCAACCTTTGTTCATCAAGGATAAAGAGCTCATCGTCTTACGTGAAGTGGAGGGTCTATATTACGCATTGAAAGTTTCAACAACTGGGGAATGGAAAGTGATCCCGCTTGATCAAACAAATTTAAGTCAATGGGAGGACAAACGTGAAACGGTTACATGTCCAATAGAGAAAGTGGCAACACCACACCCCAAAGAATTTAATTTAGAATTTTGTAAAAATATCTGGGATGAAGATCAGAAAAAAACAGTGATTGTGAGAATGTATCAAGGCTGTGCTATTTAAGCACAGCTGCCATGATGCTCTCGCCTGTCTTACAACCGATCGAGCTTCTTTTTACTCTTGAAATAAAATAGCCACGCTTATCATGCATATCAAACTTCAACGTTTCTCGAGTAGCGTGGTCGTAATCGCCGCTCGCATTTTTGTAACCATAGACTAACGATAAGCATTGGTGAGTATCATCGGGCTGACACTCAGAAGAACTTGTCGCAGAAAACCACAACGCCTTTAATCCAGCTGTATCGAGAAGAATGGCATCTTTCCCACCATTGGCCGAAATATCGTGTACGTTTGCACACATCTTACTAACGACTCCGGTCGTGGTCGTTTCAATTTCTTTGAAGGCAAAGCTTTCACTTGTTTTAAATGAATAATTCTCGTTACCGTTTGCATCCCGAGAAGAATCGACGGTAACCGTTATATCATGGACTTTGATACTTGGAATTGAATCGCAGTTATCCGCCTTATAGCTAAAAACAAGCTCGCTGCCGTTGACTCCGTCTAAGCGTGCCGTCTTGTCATCCACAGCACTGCAAATGTTACTTAAGACGGCCATTTGATCAGTCGTGAGAGGTTGAGGAGCATAACGAGAAGATCCGCCAGAGGCCTCATTGCTTGGAGTAGGGGCCCCACAGCTTACCAATAAAAAAAGTCCTATGATTGATAGAATTTTCACAAAGCGCCTCCCTGCAATTTAGTCTGATTAAATTGTTTCTCTTTTAAGAGGGGTTCGGCAATGTTTTTTTATTTTAGGTCGGCGTGCACTTCAGAATATTTACTTGTTCCGCAACCAGCGCTCGAGATCACCTTTCGTCCAGTCCAAAAACCGTAGTTGCTCATCCGGCTATCGACTTGAAATTTTATCCAGTCTTTGCTGACAATTTCATAGCCGTTGGTCACAGTAGACGTCGTATTGGGAAGACCTTTTTCTATCAGTAAACAAACTTCATTACCAGAGGGCAAGCAATCACTATTGTTCAAAGAAGTGGCTGTGATCCAAATAGCAGTTCCATCTGTCTGAGTCGACGGACTAGATGGATTTGTCGTATTAGCACAAACGGATTTCATAGTTCCAACCGAATTCGTCTCAACATCAGAGAAAACAAAATTTGCTCCCGTATCAAGGCGCTTAAAAATCAAATTTTGAATATCCGCCTGCACTGTTGAAGTTGCAGAGAGTGTGCTGTCTTCACAACCTTTGTTCATCGTCGCAAAAGTATAGGTCTTGTTATTGGTTACATTTAGTGAGTTTGCCTTTGAGGTCAAAGCAGTACAGATCGTTTGAATCGTCGTGAGATCATTTCCAGATATTGCCTGGGATGAAAAGGCCCGGATCTCTCCAAGGCTGCTTGATTTTGGACCATCAATCTTTCCGCAAGCGGAAATGACCAGGATTAAAAAAAATGGAAAGATCTTATTCATAATAATTACCTGTGAACGAGTTTATTCTTAATAAATGTATCTCTTTTCTCATGAGCACTCGCCACATACTGGCCGAACCAGTGAGTCTGAGTCAGTTCAATAAATCGAAGCTCCTCAGGTGCCGAAGTCACGCTGTGGCCCGCCTCCAGCATCTTCATCAAATAATAATTGGCAAAGACGGGAATTTTTAAAACTGAGGCCATAGCACCGGGACGAGAATGGAAATCTTTTTTACCAGCATAGTAAGAAACTAGATTATCAAACTTATAATAGTTATCGCTTTCCCCGCGCTCACACAGGACTTCGAGTTCTTCGCGAATGGAAACATGATGATCTTTGAGTGAAAACTTGCGATTAAAAACGAGCTCAGGAAAATAAGCTTTCCCGGTCTGATCGATGTTCGATGCTTTATAGAGTGCAACTTGCGGAACTTGTCTTGAGTCAGTTTCAATTTTATCATGGTGAAAGGCCGGACAAAATTCAATCTTGGCATCATCATGTAAATATTGAGAGAGAGTCAAATACTGGTAATAGAGCGATGAAAAATAAACCCTACGAGGTGATTTCCCTTCCAGACTTGCCGCACTCATCGCTGGTTTGCGACTCATATTAGACTTTTGAATCGACTCCAAAAGTTCTGGTGCATATGGTAGAGTAACGACTTTCGGCGCCTCTGAAAAATGGGCACAAGAAACAAGAGTCATCGAAACGAGTAAAGCAGGGTATTTCATTTGGTATCTCCTCACCTACAGACTTCTCGGTGAAAGAAGAGAGAACTTGATTAACCGTCTTTTCTTATCCAATATATAAGAATGAACTACTGGTTAATGAAATCTGAACCCGATGTCTTCTCCTTCGAAGATTTAAAGAAGAAACCTAAGAAAACTGAGCCATGGAGTGGAGTTCGAAACTATCAGGCCCGTAATTTCATGAGAGATGACATGAAGGTGGGCGACCTTATTTTCTTCTACCATTCAAGTTGTAAGATCCCTGGTGTTGCTGGGATTGCTCAAGTGGCGTCTGACCCCTACCCCGACTCAACCCAATTTGACAAAAAGTCTGAGTATTTTGATCCAAAAGCAACTGTCGAGAAACCACGCTGGTTTTTAGTGGATGTGAAATTCACGCAAGATCTCAAGCGTGTAGTTCCATTGTCTGAACTTAAAGAACAAAAAGAAATATCATCGATGAGGCTTCTTCAACCAGGTAACCGGCTTTCAATTTTACCAGTTACCCGTGAAGAATTTGAATTTATCAAAAAACTTGGAACTTAAAACTACTTCAAAGAAATGTAGTTTCCATTCGAACGAATGGAATGTTTATCTACGTTCACTGTAAGCGTCTGTGTGTTCCCACTCTTTTCAGTCACTATGAATTCGTAAGATCCTTCCGGCAGTACTTTATAGAATTCTGATTTATTGAAACCAAAACTTCCAAGATCCCTTGTCATTGGAGAAGTCTGTTTGATCGCAACTTTCCCCTCAACACTTGATCTCTCAAGCTTGAAGCCAGCTCCCATGTGCACGTGCTTCATGAACTCAACCATCGAATCACGATTGCTCTTATAGAATCCAGGAATATCAGAATAGTTTGGATATTTAACGGTAGAAATTTCCAGTGTGATTTGAAGATCGTTATAAAAAATATAACTCCAATCCTGCATCCCACCTTTCACCACGTACCAATCAGCTCCATCAGTAATACCACCCGAGAACTCCGTCGAGCTTCTCATCTCAGGGTTTAAATCTGCATAAGCATGAGAGAGTTCTATCACGAGATCATTTAGTGGGTGACGATCATAGCGAGCGTCCCATGGATAGTTTGCGACCACAGTCCCGCCATGAAAATTCGCAGAGAGAGCAAATTGTCGTGAGGCCTGAAACGCCATGACGTTCTGAATTTCAATCTCACGACCATCGGGTTTATTCGGCTCGTTACTCGTGAACTCAGGGAAGCTTCGGTTAAGATCCACATTCTTAGCATTCGCTCGCTGATGAAGCTCGGATCCATCAGGATTCATCGAAGGCATGATGAAAATTTCCGTGTTGTTGATGAGATCAGTGAGCTCTTTATTTGAGCCGTAGTTATTGATCATCTCTTCGATGAGTGTGATCGTCATCTCCCGGCCTGTGATCTCATCCCCGTGCATGCTCGAGATGTACTTAAATTCCGGCTCTACTTCATCTACATTCACATTGTCTGAAATTTTCACAAACCACATGTCTTTTCCCTTCACCGTTTTACCGATAGAGAAAAGCTTAATGAGGTCCGGTCGTTTTGCAGCGATGGCCTTCAGACGATCTGTGAACTGAGAAAAAGTTGGATAATCTGCGAAGGCCTTTGTCTTCATCGCCACCATATCAAGAGTAACGAGATTTCTCTCATCCATGATTTTGGACAAACCATGATCTCCATAAACTTCGAAGCCTTCTCTTGAGACGTGATCGATTTCAACATCCCCTGCCTTAATCAAATCCTGAATGACTTCAGGTTTTGAGCCAACGACAAAGAGTTCTTCGTGAATTTTTACTGAGGCAAGAACTTGGGCGGATAAAAGTATGAGGGCCAGTGGTAGTAAACGTTTCATCACAAATCCTTTTGTTGATTACCGCGAAATGGTATCCCGAAGGATCTATGCTTTGAAAGCAGTGTCGTTGAAATGACATAAAATTTAAGATGATATTCTCTTAATGGAAGAGATAGAGCCGGTTTCTTGAGGAATAAACGGCGAGATAATCTTTATCTACCACTAAGTCTGAAAAGATAGATGAATACGAATAACCCAAGGCGAATTTTTTTGTCACTTTCATCGTGAGTGGATCGATCGCAGTTAAGTGCCCGTCAAAACTTGCGGCCACGAGCGTATCTCTCCACCAGGTCACGGCACTCACGGGCTGCGAAGATATTTTGACTCTCTTAAGGACT
>JBBQGK010000032.1:0-33070 GCA_038322885.1 Bacteriovoracales bacterium
ACTTTTGGGAAATCTCAGGTGCAAAGGAGCATTTATGACCGATTATCAAAAACTCGCCCACATGATAAATGATATCGATTTTACCATGATGACAACGATTGGAAGCGACGGTGCGCTTTATAGTCGACCAATGTCGACTCAGAAGCTCGATGACGATAATTTCGATGGAAAACTTTGGTTTTTTTCGAAAAAAGATTCACCAAAAGTTCACGAACTCGAAGTAAACCAAAAAGTAAATCTCGCTTATGCCCAGCCAGGAAGGCATCGCTATGTCTCAGTAGCGGGTGTTGCCAACATACTTTTGGACCGACAAAAAATGAAGGAACTTTGGAAGCCAATGTACAAGGCCTGGTTTCCTGAAGGTCTGGAGGATCCACAGCTTTGTCTCATTAGTGTAGATGCTATCAGTGCCGAAATCTGGGATTCACCCGGTGGAAGTATTGTTCACGCTTTTGGATTTGTAAAAGCTGCTCTCACAGGAAAATCAATAGAGCACGCTGGTGAAAATCAGCAGATTAATTTTCATCATTGATCTGCAAAAGACCATGGAGGGTTATATGAAAAATTGGATGCTTCTTCTGACCACACTCCTCTTATTTGGAATTTCGGCGTGTTCCACTCGTCAGTCTCATAGGCCTGAAGAACCTAGACCAAAAATGGCCGTGAATAAACTCACCGTCTACAATGATCAATCGACTTTGCGAGAGGCGATCAAAGAGTGGCCCGCTTCTTCGCGTTTTGCTGCTGAAAGCATGATGGAAAAATATGGTCTACCGGAAACAGTGACCATAGATACCATTGTGTGGGAAGACACAGGCTATTTTAAGCGCTCAATTGTCTATCGCGATGGAGTAACTCATAACTTTCCCACTCCGCATGAAGATGTGCTTCAACAATTTGTTGGTTACAGAGTCCCTGATGATAAAGTCAATGATCTGTGGAAATTCGATGGATCTATTATGGTCGATAGAACCCGTGGAGAAATGTCGTCACGATGCAACCGTGAGGAGATGAACACCCTTGCTCTCAACCTCGCTGATGGAATTATTCAAAATAAAATGTCGGTCTTGCGGGCCCGGGATCTCTACGAGCAAGCGGCCCTCGCATACATGAACGGTGAACGTGTTCCAACATCGATGGTGGGACTAAGCTTCTCTGAGTATCTAAATGCTGGTGATCCAGATCGTCCAGTCACAACCAGGCAGTCTCTAAGACAGGCACAAGAGGCAAAAGACCAAGACGACGAATAATTTAAGTTAGGATCCGAGTTGACTGAGTCTATTCACAAATAAGTACAACCGAATGCACTTGCACTCCGTTGATAAAACTCAAATCTCCAATGTTGGTATTGGTGATCTTGTTATTCTTGGTCGTGCAAGAAGCAATCGTCGTGACCTTCGTGTCGCTGGATATATCGCAAATAAGCGCCCGGGTCTCATCGGTATCACCGCGCTTAATCACTTCATCAATCTTGCATTCATGATGATTGATGCGAAAGTTCCTCACCTTTTGATCAATGCGCTGGCGAAGATTATTTTTTCCATCACTAGTAACATAGGTCCAGGTTATGGCCTGGACATTTGCGATCATGAGAAAAAGTATGAAGAAATAGGCCATGAGAGAGCATAGAAAATAATCTCAATTATTGAAAGGGCCTAAAATAACCGATTATTTCGTTTTATGTTCGAAAATCACTGAGCACTTTTCTAAACACTGATTGAAATTTTTTGCCTGTCCAAAACGTGCAATATCGATCCCTCTCCAGTCCGCTTTGAGATCTGCCCACTCCATGTCTCCAGGGGTAAACGCGTCCCAGGCTTCTTTAGCGACCCCGGCGCCAAATGATTCTAGCCTTCCGCACTTGATCGTGAGGTAACAAGAAAGTGTACAGTGCATGGTTTTATCCCGAAGGGGCATGGTTTTGAGCTTATTGAACATAGGCATTCCCTGAGTCTCAAGGCAGCTCGCCTGCGCATGAGAAAGAGACATCAAACCTAAAGTTAGGAGGATAAATAGTGTTTTCATGACCCTTATTCTGGCCTGTTTCGAGGTATGGACCAAGTTTTTGAGTAAAAGTTCCACTAGGGCGACTAAATTTTGAGCAATCTCCTATGGACGCTATTAAGGGCCCCGAGATAAGATCATAGAAATACCAGGAGGATTCCATGACTTTCCCTACAGACGTAGCCGATCACCACAAACAAGACATGAGACAAAAATGTTTCTATATCATCAATCTCATCAAGGCCAAGAGCCAGGAGCTTTATGATAAGTTTCACGCTGAGTATGAAACGATCAAAGCTGAAGATTCATGGGATTTTTACCATATCTTGGTAGAAGAATATAAAAAGCTCGTCGACGCTCCAGATGTAACTGGCGAAGCTGCTACAAAAGCAGTGAAGAAGGCAAAAACTGCGGTTAAAACAACTGCTGCTGCAGTGGTTGGAGCTGTCGCTAAAGCTATTGCAAAAAAACCTGCAAAAAAAGTAGCTAAGAAAGCTGCAAAAAAAGCTGCTCCTAAGAAAGCCGCGAAAAAAACTGCTCCTAAGAAAGCCGCAAAAAAAGCTGCTACTAAAAAAGCTGCAAAGAAGGCTGCTCCTAAGAAAGCCGTTAAGAAGAAGAAATAAGTATCAGGGGCCTTCGGGCCCCTTTTTTTGGTCTCATTCCCCCTGTTTTCCTTGCCGAACCGACTGAATAGAGCTTTAATGCGCCACGCAAAAGAATAAACTTTAGTCTCATGTAACTTTCCTGAGTTTCTTTCGTATGAGCTATTAGTTTAAACAAAGGATTCGTATGAAATTTTATCTTGGGTCTATTCTCGTACTCTTTACACTTCAAGGTTTCGCCGCCTGTGATGGCTCCCCACAGGATTTCATCATCAATGATCCCATCGATCACATCCCCTTTACAGTCACCGCAAAAGTTTATCGCCCAGATTCACTTTTGAAAGTTTCAACAGTTTTTATTATTCCACCCATTGTTGGCGAAACTCCAATTGACCGGGGCATGGCACAGAAAATTTGTTCAAGCGGAATGGCAGCCTATATTTTGAACGTCGTGAAAGATGTCACCATCGATTACGAGATTAATCACTACTCTATTCATGATGAAACTTATGTCCGCGCTTTGAGTAGCGTACAAAGTGTGATCTCTGAGCTTGAGAAAGATTCAGGTATGAATGGAAAGTTTGGCATCCTTGGAATGAGTCTAGGGGGAATGATCTCAACTTACGTTGCGGGATCAGAGCCAAAAATTTTGGCGAGCGTGATCGTGGTCGGAGCTGGAAATGTTCCAGGTGTGATCTCTTACTCAGATCAAAAAAGAGTCGCAGCGATTCGTGAAGGGCGAATGGAGAAATTCAATATCCCAGATCAGGCTTCTTACGAACAAATTTTTAAGAATCTGGTTCCGCATGATCCAATAAGCGTGGCGGCGAATATTCGTCCGGGGTCTATGTATTTGTTCATTGCTGTGAACGATACAACCGTTCCCACTAGATACCAGCAAGAACTGCGAAGCAAAGTCGCTGATCCACTGGTCTTTGAAATGAAGGGCAATCATGTCCAAGGTATTATCAAGGCCGGAACTATTCATTCGAGAAACATCACAAACTTTTTTTCAAATCAGTTGATGTAATTTTTTCTAGCTGTCTTGCGGAAGCACATGCTCAGGGATGTCCTCAAATTCGACTCCCTGACTTGTGAAATTCAGAACCCATGCACGATCATAGACGTCGTCGGCCCAAGCTGAGGGAGAATTGACCGCACCAAAGAGTTTGGCCATATCTGGAATCACAGAGTGCTCCCAACAAATGATGACTGTGTGACCTTCATAGACCTTCGCTGTCATCACGGCACTAACCAAACCTGATATATTTTTTTTCGTAAATTCTGCGTGAATCTTCATCCCTATTTTCTGTGAAAAAGGTGTGATCGTTTGAATTGATCTGATTGATCCTCCTGGTTTTTCAGGAGATCCTGCATAGAGGGCAGCGATGTTTTTAAAATTGGATAAGAAATTCGGAAGAGCACGGGCCCGTTGGAAACCCACTTCACTAAGTTCATTTCCCGAGGCAGGCTTTTCGCCATGACGGATGATGACTACTTGAGCTGGTATTGCTTGAGCAACCGCTGCATAAAACAAACCAAGCAAAAGAAAAATTAACCAAGTTAATTTCATGGATACCTCATCCTTTAAAGGTAGAGGTATCTCGCGGCTTCTGCTGCTCATTTTTACTTACAGAGGTGAGGTCGAATTAACGTATTTGTTAAGATTAAGACCAAAGGCCGTCTACTGCTGCAATATCAGCGACATACTACCCTTTAAACCAAAATCCATTTTACGGCGTTAAGAAGATCGATTGTACGATAATCAGGGATCGCAACTCCACTATCCGTTTCCCCATGCCCAACAAGTATCGTCTTGCATCCGGCCTTGAGGCCGGCCTCAATATCACTCATCCGATCACCAATCATGAAAGAAGAAGTTAAATCTATATCCCATTGTTTTGCAGCTGAGGTAAGCATTCCAGGTTTTGGCTTACGGCAATCACAAGCGTCTTTCTCTGTGTGAAAACAGGCGATCATATCATCGACGTCGAGAATATTTTTTACGTGATCATTGATTAGATCAACCGCTTCCCGAGTCACCCAACCGCGGGCGACATCAGGTTGATTGGTGACAACGATAAGCTTAAAGCCACTTTTTTTTAGAATTTTAATCGACTCTTCAACTCCTTCAATGAAAGAGAACTCTTCCATTGTGTAAGGAGCACGCATCTTACCCATTTTGAGTAACGTCTTGTTGATCACTCCATCTCGGTCCAAAAAAATGGCTTTGTTCATCGTTTTTTAAACCGGTATGTGCTTTCTAGGACGGTCAAAAGCTCTTCCTGGATAACTGGTTTTGCAATGTAGGAATCAAAGCCCGCCCGTAGAGAAGTAATCCGGTCCTGAGGTCTACCAAACGCCGTCAAAGCTACCGCACAGATTGAGGATATCTCTTTATCACGAGATGATCGGATTCGAGAAATCAGAGTGAGACCATCCATCTCTGGCATTCCAATATCACTTAGTATGATTCCAATTTCTGATTTATGTGCCGAAATGATTTCCATCGCCTCAACACCATTTGAAGCAGTAAATGTTTTCGCCCCGTGGCCAGAGATCAAAATATTTAAAAAGCTAAGTGCATCGATCTCATCTTCAACAATCAGAATAACCTGACCTTCGAGAACTTTATTACCTTGCTGACTGACAAATAAATTCTCTTCGAAGTTATCATGGTCATCCGGCCCATTATTATAGTGAGGCTTAAGTGGAGAAATGGGAAAACTGACCGTGAAACATGTTCCTTTACCTAAACCGTCACTTTCAGCTTTTATGAGGCCACCGTGCAGTTCAACGATGTGCTTTGCGATGGCCAGGCCCAGCCCAAGACCTCCGGCCTTCTTTGAAACAGAGGTATCGACCTGCTCAAAACGACCGAAAATCTTTTGTAAATTTTCAAGTGCTAAGCCTTCACCTTCATCTCTGATTTCAACATCCATGTGAGAGTTTACGCGGAAAATGCGAATCCAAATTCTGGAATTTTTCGATGAAAATTTAATCGCGTTTCCAAGGATATTCCAAAAAACCTGTTGAATTCGTCCCGGGTCACCGATGATGGAATCCGAATCGTCATCAGTGTGAGAAATAAGCTGAATTGATTTTGCATCAAGAGCGGGCCTGAATGAGAGAATTACTAAATCGACAACTTCAGATAGACGCATATTCTGCGTGGTCAATCTTAACTTCCCGGCAAGAATTCGCGAGACATCAAGAAGATCATTGATGAGTTGGTTCTGACTTTTGGCATTTCGATGAATGATCTTTAAGGCCTCTGGAATCCGTTCAGCACTCAGCTCCTGGCTCAAAGCAAGTTCAGTCCATCCGATGATAGCGTTTAAGGGAGTTCTGAGCTCATGGGAGACAGTCGCAACAAACTCATCTTTCGCGCGGTTAAGTTCTCTCAACTCTTGATTCGTTTTTTCTGAAAGCTCTCGGCGCTCAATCACTATTTTGACAAAAAGAAGTGCAAATCTTTTGAGGAGATCAACAACTGCAGGTGACCAGTAGGTACTTTTTCCCTCGTGGATCTCTTGCCAAAGCGCAAAGGATCCCCGAGGAAGGAGTCTTTCATCCGGATTACTTAAATCAATATTTGTCTTTGAATGAGGATTGCCGGCCCAGTTCACTGTTTGCTTCTCGGCCGGTCTCACACAAATAATATAGTAATCATGTTTCGGCGCCAATGCCAAGGCCATGAAGCCAGCAGCGTTTTCATTTAATTTTAGATCCTGAAGGAGTGAGCTTACTTCGTTAGTAACGAGTGGATCAAGAATCGTTCTGTTGGCAAGCGCCTTACTAACAGCGGAACAATATTGTTCATCGGGCACTACACCTATTTTCGTTACCATTTCACCCAACCGAATGACTAGGCCCGTACAGTTGAAGAGTTCAAGTAAACTCTTCTGTGACTCCTCAACAACTTTTAAAAAGTTCGGGGCATCACCCAGATTTTTTAGCACTGTATGAAGCTGGCCTTCTGCTTTTAGTGTTGACCGAAGAGACTCAGCGGATTCAAGAGTCTTGATGTGCCAGGAGATGAGCTGGCCATAAGATTCGCACCCCAGTCGAACTTGAATAGGAATGTAATGTTCATTACCATAATGGTGGCATGCTATAAGACCCCAGAGCTTTCCATCGACCATGAGTGAAATCGACATTGAGGCACCAACGCCCATGTTTTTTAAATACTGAATGTGCATGGGAGAAACACTTCTAATCACTGAATCAGAAAGATCCAGACCTCGATGAGATACTGGAAGGATTTTGCTGGGAGTGTAAAAAATCGTTGGAATAATTCTTATCCAGTTTTTTTCGTAGAGTGCTCGTGCCTGAACCGGAATGTCAGAAGCAGGATAATGAAGGCCCAAGAAAGTTTCGAGGTGATCTTCTTTTGTTTCAGCAACGACTTCCCCGTTCCACTCGGAGTCGTATTTATAAACCATCACCCGGTCAAAATTTGTGAGTTCTTTTATCTTCGCAGCGGTGAAACTGAGTAATTTTGAAGATTCCGAAATCCTTTGAATATCATTCATCATGGACGGAAGACTCGAGAGATACGAAAATTCGGAATTAATTTCTTCAACTATTGCAGCTGGTTCTACTTCAAGAAGAAAAAGATCATTCGATCGGTAGATCACTCCGCGACAGCGAGATTTATCTAAAGCTTTTTTGATGGTCACAGTTACGAGTTTTCGACCTTCAAGCTTTTTTATCTTGGAAGAAAAATTCAAATCGACGTCGATTTCAACAAATTGAGACAGCTTGAAATTTGAATCGATACCGAAGTCATTGAGCTCGGGAAAAAAATCGATGACATTTTCACTTACGGCGCGCAAAAAGCCCTGATCATCAAACGCAAATAGAATGCCGAAGGGTTGAATGGCCCCGGGGATATGAATTGGCTCATCTTTGCAATTTTCTAGAGTAACCGGTGTATTTGGATTCGAATTGAGGACTTTATTCATTAATCGCCTTGAAAATAAAGGTACTAAAAAGCAGATTCCCATCTTAACCCAAAAGATATGCTTCGATATGACTGAACGCATAGACTTTTAATAAAAAGTTAACAAGCTTAACTGTAACTAAATTTCAGCAAGCTAAAGTCCTCCAATTGAATAAAAAGATTGCATGATTGTGATGTGTGCTTTGAACTCTCATTTGCGAATGCTAGAATATGGTCATGGCTTCCGTTAACACTCAATTCTCTATTGCTGTTCACATCCTCGTAGCTCTTGGCACTGCTAATGAGGAGATGACCTCTACTCGGCTGGCGGATAGTGTGAATGCTTATCCTACTTTTGTCCGACGGATCCTTTCTAAATTATCCAAGGCCCAATTAGTGAAAACGACTACTGGAAAAAGTGGTTGCTGTTGCCTTAACAAAAAAAGCTCGGACATAACCCTCCTCGATATTTACGAAGCCGTCGAGGCACCAAAAGTTTTCGCGATTCACGAATACCCATCAAGCAAGAATTGCTCGGTCAGTAAGGGGATTAAATTTTGCATGGAAAATGTTTTGAAAAAAACTCAAAAGGCCATGGAGAGCAGTCTCGATAAGACCACTCTCCAAGACGTGATAAAAGATCTACTTAAGAAATAAACTTTAAGATTTCAGCCTTTGGATGATTTCCGACTAAGGTCGAGATCGCTTTCCCGTCTTTAAACATGATCATCGTAGGAATACCACGGATCCCGTATCGCTGGGCGAGATCCCTTGCTTCATCTACATTAAGTTTAACAATATCGACAGCAGGTACCTCACGTGAGAGTTCTTCAAGGACAGGGCCCAGAGCTTTACAAGGTCCACACCACTCTGCCCAGAAATCAACCAGTACTGGTTTTTTTGAATTAAGGACGAGTTCGCTAAAGTTTTCGGTGTTTACATGTTTCATAGACCTTCCTTTTCTTAAACCCCATTATACCAGAAGCACCTTAACTGTCAACATTATAGTAACAATTAGGTCGCCGAATTTGCAGTCCCTAAATCATTCCCGTCAGCAGGAATAAATAGTTCATCTGTCACATCAAGATCTAGTGCCAACTTTAAAACTTCCGCGGCCGTCTCTACTAAGTGAATCGTGAGTGCGTCCTTCACCTCGAGCGGAATGTCTTTAAGATCCTTTTGATTTCTCTTCGACATGATGATGGTCTGGATCCCGGCCCGGTGAGCAGCGATCACTTTCTCTTTGATCCCCCCTACTGGCATCACGGCCCCGCGAAGAGTTAATTCACCGGTCATCGCAAGTCTTGGGTTCACACTCCGCCCCGTCAATAGTGAGGCGATTGTGGTGAGCATCGTGATCCCGGCCGATGGCCCGTCTTTTGGAATTCCTCCCGCTGGAACATGAACGTGAATATCTTTTTTCTCAAATTCAAAATTTGGGATCACGTGCGCTAATCGTGAGCGCACCAAACTCAAAGCAATCTGAGTCGACTCTCTCATCACGTCACCGAGCTGCCCGGTAAGAATGAGGTTCCCCTTCCCGGGCATGAGATTCGCTTCGATGAAGAGAATCTCACCCCCTTGCGGCGTCCACGCAAGACCAGTTGCCACTCCGGGAGGATTGATGGCATTGGCCACTTCATGGGTGAATCGCTCGTGACCAAAAACTTCTTCAAGGTCTCTGAGCTCAACTCTTACCGGCAGAACAGTATCCTTATTCAAAACTCTTTGCGCCATCGCCCGGCACAGGGTAACGATTTTTCTTTGAAGATCCCTGACTCCTGCTTCACGGGTGTAGGAATTGATCATTTTACTTAGGGCCTCATCACTCACGACAAGTTGCTCATCAGTTAAGCCATGCTCAAGCCATTGTTTTGGGATGAGGTGGTGTTTGGCGATGTGGACTTTTTCAGCCGTCGTGTAACCCGATAGATCAATCACTTCCATTCGATCAAGAAGTGGCGCGGGGATTGTGTCGAGACTATTGGCGGTCGCAATGAAAAAGACTTTCGATAGATCAAAAGGCATATCGAGGTAATGATCCAGGAACGTTCCATTTTGTTCCGGATCTAGAACTTCCAAAAGTGCCGCGGCCGGATCTCCCGAGTAACCTCGACCAAGTTTATCAATCTCATCGAGCATGAAGACCGGGTTATTTTCTCCGGCGCGTTTGATTCCTTGGACGATTCGCCCGGGCATGGCACCAATATAGGTTCTGCGGTGACCGCGAATTTCAGCATCGTCTCTCACTCCGCCAAGACTTCCGCGAACAAACTTTCGTCCTAGTGCCTTCGCAATACTCTGGCCAAGAGATGTTTTACCAACTCCCGGAGGACCTACAAAAAGAAGAATCTGTCCCTGGCTCGATTTCTTAAGTTTCATGACAGCGAGATGCTGAAGCACTCGATTTTTAATTTTTTCTAAGCCGTAATGATCGCCGTCAAGAATGTTTCTTGCCTCCTCAAGATTGAGTTCGTTCACATTTCCGACTGCCGATTTATTCCATGGCATGGCCACGAGAAGCTCCAAATAATTGCGGATGACATGAGATTCCTGAGAGCTTGACCCCATACTTTCAAGTCGCTTAAATTCATCGTTGGCCGTTTTTAAAACATCCTCTGGCATTCCTGCCTGATCAATTTTCTTCCTGAGGTCATCTTTTTTATTTTCTTCTTCAGTGTTTTCACCCAATTCATTTTGGATCGTACGAAGCTGCTCGCGCAGTATAGCCTCACGTTGATTTTTTCCAAGTTTTTGACCAAGCTTATTTCGGATCTCGACCTGAACTTCGAGCTCATTTTTCTTCTTCTCCATATGCTCAAGCAAAATCAAAATCCGATCCTTGAGTCCGCCCGTCTCGAGAAGTGCGAATTTCTTCTCATTCTCGATCTCAAGATTGGCGGCCACAAGGTAGCCCAGATGAGACAAATCCTGAATATCTCTTACTAACTCAGAGAGAGAACGGGTATCACCCGGGAGGAAGCTAATAATTTTAAGTGACATCTCTTTTAAAACTGTAAGCATAGTTTTATAGGTAGAGAGATCAGCGTCTTCCACATCTCTCCACTCTTCGGCCGATGCAACAATATGACCGTCCCGTTCCCATAACTGATTCACTCGGTAACGGGCGACTCCACGTAAATAAATCTGGTATCCGTCTTTGGCATTCCCCTTTACGCGGTCAATTTGGGACAGAGTACCGGTCAAATGCAAATCGTCTTTTGTGAATTCTTCCTTATCAAGATTTAACTTTTGAGCAACGGCAAGGATCAGGTGTCCGTGCTTGATGGCAGATTCGACAGCCGAAATACTTTGTATTCGAGCAATCCTAAGTGGAAAGGCAGCTCCTGGTAACATCACAGTTTCATTCATCGCTAGGACGGGGAAAATTGTCATATAAGCTCCTTGCCTATTGATCGCTTTTTCGTTCTTGATTAAAAGATGTGATCGGGCAAAGCGATGTCAATAGGAGTACTTAAGTGAATTTTGGGAGACAATTGCAAGGCATCGTTATTGTTACTTTAATAAGCTCAGTATTTTAAAAATATTAATTTACTCAGAGATACAAACTTCATAATAGATTGAAAGAGAATTCCTTACCAAGAATAACCAACATATACCGCTGTAAAATTCTGTGTGCTTGGATCGGTCCCAGAAACATTGTTTGTATATGTTGTTTGAGTATAGTCAATTTCCAGAGACCACTCTTTCCAGAAGAAAGTCTGCGCGATCATGCCAGACTTGCTCTCGGAATTATCATCCGAAAGAATCTTTGTTCTGGTACCAGTCAAACTTGTTTCGGCCCATTCCCAAGGAAGAAAAGTCAGCGTAAGAGATGCGCTTCGGTCTGTTAATCCGTAAGTCGGTCCCCCTGATCCAGCAGCAGTTCTTCTTCTTAGTGTCGCAGAAGACAAATTGCTCGATCCCCCAGAATAGTTGTATTGAGTAAAACTTAAACGCGTTTCAAACCAGTCAAAAACTTCTTGCGCTAAAGCAATCGTTCCGGATTTCTGTTGAACAGTACGGTGTATATTGATGGTAGTTCTGGCTCCTGAATAAGTGCCAGTCTGAGTATAGGAAAGTTGTTGTACAGAAAAGGATATGCGAGTTTGTCTTTTTCCCTGCCAAAAATCACTCACGTTACTTCCTAGACCTGTTTTGAAGCCTCGAGAATTAAGTTTATAAGGATCTTGTCGACGGATTCCCTCAAGGAATGCATTGGTACTTGAGTGGAATTTCCAATCCACTCCCAATCGACCTTCCTTGGTGGTGAGTTTTTCATTCCCGAGGTTTGCAACTCCGCTGTCACTTTGGAAATAAGATCCCGTTATTTGGAATTCAGGACTAACTCCAATAACAGTATCTAGCGCCTGCGACTTATAACTATTGGATCCGGAGTTTTCTCCGATGCTAATATTGCTCGACCGATTTTCGGCAAATACAGAAAGAGAAACTAAACAAAATAAAAAGGCTAGCACTATCTTCTCCTTGAATGTCTTCGCTCTCGAGTTTCACTCCGGCGAGTTGAATGTTCTCTTCGATTCATCCGGAGTTCTCGTACTTTCTGGATTCTTTCACGCCGAACTGCCGGGTCGAGCTTCTTAAACTCTCTAAAACGATTCTTAATTTTATCTTGTTTCTCCGGAGTCAAATTCTTGAAGCGCTTGAATGATTCGCGAATCTTCTCTTTACGCTCAGGGGGGAGATTGTTAAATTTTTGAAATCTTTCTTTGAGAACTTTTCTATCGCTATCAGGAAGTGCTTTCCACTCTTTGTAACGGTTTCTGAGTTCTTGCTTTTCTGACTCTGGTAGCTTGTCCCACTTTTCCTTATTCGTCTGAGCTTGTGCCAAGTTTAGGGTGAAAAGAAAAAGAAAAAAGATGGTAAGGTAGATCTTAAGTTTTTTCATTTTCTGGCCCCGCTTCTTCATTTATCTCATTAAACTGCTCAATCTCTTCGGTCATCTTTATGGTGTCCTCATCTTTTACGAGCTCCATATTTTGAAAGAAATCCAGATCTTGAATAATCTCATCATCTAAATCTGCGGCAGCAAAAGCCACCGTGACAAATAAGATCATCAAAAAATATTTCATGATTCTTCCCTCTCCAAAGCAACTTTCCAATCTTCATCAGTCCATTGGGATGCTTCTACCATAAGTTCGATCTCGTCGTATTCTTGGATCAACTCTATGGGCTCGGAGAGAACAAGTTCTGTTTTTTGAGTTTTCATTTCAACACTTAAATAAACAATGACGAAAGAAGCAGCGACCAGAACACTCACCGGCAACCAAGCTTTCAAGGAACTTACCTTAGGCTTCAGTGTCTGCTCAGCACGATTAAGAATGGCTTGATCAAGGCTTGATGACGGACTCACTGATGTCTGGGCTCGTATCCACGCTTTAAAGGTATTTTTTTTCATAAGTGCCCACCACGCTTAAAACAATCCATCAATTTTTCTTTGGCACGAAAGAGGAGAGATTTCACGGCACTAACTGTTGTATTCATCATCTGCCCTATCTCATCCATCGAAAGCTCTGATTGTGTCTGAAGCATGAGAGCTTCTTTTTGATTGAGGGCCAGCTCTTCTAAACAAAGATCTAACTGGTTCCGGTTTGTCTTCTTAAGAATCATTTCCTCATGAGAATCTAATTCGGCCTCTAAATACTCATGGCCTTCATCATCAGTTACACCAACAGCTAATTGATCCATCCGATGACCTGCTGAACGCCAATGATCAATCACTTTATTTCTCGTTACGGTCCAAAGCCATGTCGAGACTTTGCTTTCAAAACGAAAACTCATGCGGTTTTCAAGAATCTTGATGAAGACATCTTGGAGAATTTCTTCTGCCTGATCTTTCTTCACTTGTTGCGTGAGGTATGAAAAGAGAGGCTTACGAAATCTTTCGTAAAGCTCCTCAAAGGCCTCCATCTTATCATCTTGAATCATGCGCATAAGTTCCTCATCACTATGTTTGACGAGAGAACGACCAAAAAGTTGCGCGAGTTTCTTAAGGGGCATGCTAATAGTCTATTATTAATGGCTATTTTAAGAAAGAAACTTTTTTCCGCAACCTTTTTAACCCCTCCTCGTCTACCCCTACAAGTAACCTGAGGAGGTTCAATGAAAACTCTTATTTTTAGTATGCTTCTCTTAAGTGTCGCTTGCTCAAAACAAAACCATGATTCGAGTTCGACGTCATCAGATCCTTTGGCCGATTCGATTCAATCAGCAGTCAATGGTGTGTCAGGAGCGTCGGATGATGCCAGTAATGAGCCTGTCGTCGCGGCCCAAGGTTTTAATCCCCTTAAACTTCTTATCAATGATGCTTACGCAGGAGCGTGCTCTCGCATTTTACAAAACCAGGGAGGCGGAAATTGTGTCCGTGATGTAAACTGTGAAGTTGGTCAGTTTAATTGGACTGGAACAGTCGAATTGTCCTATGCAAATGGATCAAGCTGTAGCTTCTCCGGAATTGGAGATTATTTTATTAGGACAGTCAATTTCACGAGATCCGCTCCACGAGGTAATGTCGAAACGAGTTCGGATAACTTTGCAAACTATGAAGGCACTACGATAGGTGGTGGGACTCGTGTTGAAAAGACGGCCACCGGTTATCAAGTGGACATGCTCGGACAGAGAAAAGTACTCACCTCTACCAATAAAGGTGTTTTATTTGATGTGAGTATTTCAAGCTCTTCTCCTCTCGTTCTAAATAAACTGGCAAGAAGTGGACGCATCATTAGCTCTGGAACATTGGATGTTTATCATAACCGTGCTAAGTTTAAAGCTAGTCATGTGTTCAATAACCTGACTTGGTCTGCAAATTGTTGTTACCCAACAAGCGGATCAATGACCATTACTCTCTCAGGATCTCGAACTGAATCAGGAACAGTTAATTTTAATGGCTGTGGAAACGTGACTTCAGATTTTGCAACAACTCGTTCATTTACTCTCGCACACTGCGAATAATAAAGGAGAATCTCATGAAAATGTTATTACTTATGCTCTCACTTCTTTCAATTTCTGTTTTTGCTGACGATGTCTCGAAAGCCGATATTAAAACGAATGCAAACAACCGTGTTCAAGCTCGTCACGAGCGACGTGAAAACCGCAGGGCCAATCACCACGCTAACCGTCAGGACCGTCGTCATGATCGTCGCGACCGAGTGAAAAGTAGATAAGACGGATGAGTTAAAAGGGCATGACCGAAATGAGGCCATGCCCTTTCTATTTTTTAGATCTATTCAACTTTTTCGGGATGTACCTTAAAGGCATAATTTAAAAGTCTGTATTCTCTTTAGTCACTGTCTAATTTTTAAACATTTGTCTTGTTTTAAGTCATCGATACCAAGAGGGGGCTTTTGGCACTTACATTGCTCATTTAAATTATATGAAGATCTTAATCCTCATCTATCTGTTTACTTCTTTCGCACGGGCGGCTGACCAATCGGTACAAATTATTTCTCTACCAGAAAAAAGTTTGAATCATTTTAATCTTGCATCACTTCCTGGGTCAACCGATGTCATCGGAAGTGAATGTCTTGAAGTAGCAAAAACGCCAAAAGCTATTCTTAGTTTAACTTCTCTGGTTCAAGATGATCGCTTCTGGTCAAAACAAAAGAATGGAGATGTTTTTATCAAAATTGTCAGGAAGAAACCTTTCCAAAAAGAATATTTAACTACTCTCGGTTTAACTAACAAAGAGGCTCTCACAGCGTCCCGTGATCTAACCTCCGATTCTGTATTTACGCCTCAACATGTTCAGGGGGATCTTGCCAACCGTTGGGGCCATAGTGTGATTTATCGAATCCCTGCAGAAATAGCTAAGAACTTGGGTGCGAGTCAGATTGTTTCTACCCTCCTTGGTCTCTTTGCGTCCTTACCAAAAGAATATCTCTATGATCGCCATCCATCAGCAAGTGACATTCCTGTTACCTATAGTGATAAATTGGGGACGAAATCTTCTGAGTTTGAATTCACCGTTTTCGGAGATTCGCTTTACGGGCATCGTCCTTTTGAAGGGCATGTAGAAATATTTAAAGGGAGTGCACCGTTTGTCACTTGGAGGAAAAAATTTAAATAGTAAATTTTTTTATACAATTAGACTCAAGTCCAAATCAACATCTTCTCGGTCATTTCACACACATCGACCATAAAAACCACATTAAACAGCTATCAAGAAAGTCATTGCAACTGCTCACTAAGGAGATAAAATTAAGCTTCATTCAACAGGAAAAAAATATGTCAGCTCACCACATTTATATTATTGAAGACGAAAAGCTTCTTGGATCACATTTAAAAAGACTGCTTGAACTAAGCGGATATCAGGCCACCGTTTTTCTCAACGCTGAAGAGTTCATCCTTTCATTCAGTAAGGTGAAGGTACCTGCATACTTTCTGATTGATTTAGGTCTTCCTGGGCTTAAAGGTAATGAGCTAGTCAAACTCATCCGATTTAAAGATAAGCTCTCTCCTATTTTTGTTTTATCGGGTAGCACGATATCTGCCGATATGACTGCCTGTCTTGACTCAGGTGCCGACGATTTCTTGATCAAACCTTTTAATCATGACCATCTTCTTTTAAAATTAAAGACTGCTCAAACGAGGCTTACAACTTTAATTGATAAGAATTTCCACGAGGGCATTCGACTCATTCCAGAGGGCTATCTCATCATGAAGGATGATCTTAAAGTGAAGCTTACCAAGAGAGAATTTGTGATTATGGAGAGGCTCATTAACCAACTCGACATTACTCACACTCGTGAAGAACTAACGAACCTCGATGGCCCTGGTGAAACGAATGACAGAAGTATCGATGTTCATATTTCGAGTGTTCGGAAAAAAATAAAATCTCTGAAACTTGAGATCCAAACTTCTAGAGGTCTGGGTTACAAGATCAGCTTTACTTAAATTTTATTAAGGATGCTCGCACGCTCTTGAATAACCTTCCAATAATTCTCTTTCATCTCTTGTGATAAGAAAGATCTTTTAATCCAACTCTCAAAGTTCGGAATTTCTTTTAAATATGAGCTGAGAATTTTTTCGGCTTCGACCGTAGTGATGTAGCAGTGCTCGGGTGCGAAGTATTCCACGAGATCACGTCTGGTGATGCCGTGTTTTTTACCGTTGAGTTCTAACGCTAGCTGTTCCTGCGGGTCCACAAGGGCTATCGTGGTGTTGACGAGGTCATAGGCAGGCGTGAGTTTCACGATGCCCTTCAGGGTAGTCTGCACGGAGAAGTTTTTTAAGTGAAGATCCTCGTTACCGACCAGGAATGAAAAAAGAGTCAGGCGAAAGATCTGCTCGAGCTCCAGGGCCGGAAAGGAGCAATACTCTTCGACAAGCTCGCAAACTTTTTCCATGCTGGTCTGGTACTTAGTACTTCGCGTGGCCCCGAGGAGTTGGGCAAAATCTTCTTGGGGAAGTTTTTGTTTTTTGGGGAGTCGGTCAAAGCGCTTGATGATGTAGAGAAGAGATTCGTCTTTGGCCTTGATAAGTCCGTGCCAAGGAACATTCAGGCCCACGATCTTTGCAAGATGCATGGTGAGGTCCTCGTTTTGAGGAAGCTCTGGGTAGTTTGAAACCTGCGGCTTGATGATGAACTCACCGTCGCGGTCCACAAGCTCGAAGCTTTGATTCTTCACCGATAGCTTAGCACTCAGCTTCGGTTGAATTCCTTGGATAGAAATTTTGCCCGCGTGACGTTGCACTTCCCGCGTTTGTTCTTTTTGATCGTAAGGAAATATATCAAGGTGCTTGAGTCTGGCATTGAGCTTCTTCAACCCCTCAGGAGAATAGTTCTCCTGAGACTTTAATTTCTCGTAGGTAAAAAGACAGTGGTTCATTTTAGTTCCTGCACGGTCACGTGGCCCACAAGATCCATCCCCACAGCAAGGAGTTGCGAGAAGTAATCGTCTTTATCGATTTTCTTAGTCCGTAGCAGGGAATCCAGCATCATGCCTTCAGGAAGTACACCGTCGAAATAAACCGGGAACTGATTGAAGATGAACTTTTTTTGCTTCACCGGTAATGTCAGGGAAATGGGCAAACCTTTATAATCTACATCATAGCTCAACTCATAAGATCTACGATCGTGCTCGATGAGCTCTGCAACTTTTTTTCCGTTAATCAAAACCGCTGCTCTCTTCATTGCTCTTCACCCTGAATGGGAAGCTTCAAATCGATCTTGATATTTAAAACTTTTAAAATTTTTAAAACGTTTTCAAAGCTCACGTTGGTTGCACCCTTCTCGATGTTGAAGACAAGGGTCTTTCCTACTCCAGCGCGAGTGGCGAGCTCGAGTTGGCTCAGGCCTGCCAGCTTGCGGGTTTTTTTAATGAGTTCACTAATGTTTTGGTCTTTTTTTACTGTCATAGCAGTAATATAGCATGGATTAGTAGAAATTCCTGAATTTTCATAGCTTATTACTGCTTTAACGGTAAAAAAGTCTTTAAAACGAAAGAAAGAACAGTTTCAAGCCATCTATTACCGCTTTAGCGGTAATTTCCTTAAGAAAATCGGCAAACTGTTACCAGCTCACATTTAGTTCTGGCAGGCCCTTTAGATCATATCTGGCAGTGACGATGGTATCTCTTAATGAATTATCTTGGTCTCGGTCATCATTTTTAAGTAACGCTTCTTCGACGAAGCCTAGTTTTTTCATGACTGCAAGACTTCGCTTATTTCGACTGTCACATCTTATTTCCAATCTATTCACTTTTATCATTTGAAATGCATATCTTGTAAGAGCATTTACACTTTCCGAAACAAAACCCTGCCCTTCATAGTCTTTATGAATCCAATACCCAATATGAAGTGATGGAATATTCCAATTTGGTCTATGTAAACCTGTAGAACCTATAAATTGAGTTCCATCTCGGCTGTAGATCGAAAGAACAAAATCATTTCGAGAAATAAAATTAGATAGGCCTCTACGGCAAAGAATCTCTGCATCTGTTTCATTTGCGGCCTTCTGTGCGAAAGGCATCCAGGGTCTTAGGTGATCAAGACTTTCATTAATGGCTCTTGCAATAATTTTTCCTTCGCCAAACTGTCGTGGTCGAATTTGTAAACGAGGCGTAAGGATAGGCATTGGGAGATCAAGCAAGATGGGATTTTCAATCATACTTAAATTTATGACGATTAATTTCTGTCGTCTAGCACTCTTGAACAAGAGTAAAATTAAAAAAGTTCCTACCGAAATTAGTCTGCAGAGTTTTTTTACCATCTATGAGAAGGATTAGTCCCGAATCCCACAATATCGAAACCTTATTAGCTTACTAAGCGAAGTCAGAGACAGGCCAAGATTCTGAAGAAAAGAACATAATCCTCAAACCATTTTCTCGTATTGGCAAAACTTCTCAAAACTAAGCGAGGTAATTCCGTCTTTCACCTGCATTTCTTTCCCTTCAAGTGAAACCTGATAAAACTGGGGAATTTTAGTCCGTTCCTTAAAATAATTAAGATGTGACGAGACCGCTTGCCCACTTAACTTACACTCAACAGCAAACAGCGGTAACTTATTTTTTAAGACTACAAAATCAACTTCGCGCTTGTCTGTGTCCCGAATATATCGGAGCTCCATTTTGTGCCCTTCAACATCTTCTTGATAATGACAAAATTTGAGAAGGAGTGAAGCCGTCATATTCTCAAACCGCGCCCCTTCATCTTCAATCTGGCTCCAGTCCCATAGATATAGTTTTTTTTCTTTTTTCACAGCTCTAATTTTTGGGGAGCCATAGGGAGCAATTTGAAAGCAATAGTAAAGTGAGTCTAATATTTCAATCCATCTTTTGGCAGTTTTTGGATCAACTTCTAAATCTTCTGATAATGATTTTACTGATAGCGGTGATCCTACTCTTCTTGGAAGCTCCTCGGCCAATAACTCAACCTTGTCTAAATCTTTAACGTTTTCCAAATCCCTGAGATCCGTTTTAACCAAGCGACTTAACCTTGTTCTATGCCACCTTCTAAGAGTCGTCTCATCTTTTTCACTCAGAGCTTCAGGGAATCCACCAAACTTAAAAAGATCTTTGAGGTTTTGCGAGTTGATACCTAACTCTGGAAGTGAATAAGGGTGTAGACGATAATAATGATAGCGACCAAGGAGAGAGTCTCCACCCTTTCTGAAATGATCTAAGCGAGCAGATCCCGTAATCAGAAATGAATGAGTATTCTTGAGAGTATCATAAAGTCCCTTTACGAAATTTCTCCAGTTCTTAAACTTATGAATTTCATCTAAGACTATAATTTTTTCGTTTTTTGGCCAAACGCGATTCCGGATTCTTCTACGATCTTCATCTGAATCCCAGTTCAAATAAGCTTGATGCAGATCTTTATAATGAGGAATGAAAGTCTGGGCAAGTGTCGTCTTACCAACTTGACGTGGGCCGCCCAAGAAAACCATTTTTTTCTTAAGGTCTTCTTTAATAAACTTCGAAATAGTACGGATGGGTAATTGTGACATGGCTCCATTTTACTCATGAGTAAAACGGAATGCACTCCTTTTCACAGACAATCACAGTTTTTTGAATAATTAAGAACAGTTAAGACAAACGATTAATTCTATTTGCTTTTAAAATCACTGAGTATTAAACAAAAAAGCCCATTAAGAACTTAATCTTCAGAGGCTCTTTATATAGGCCTAGAGGGTTCGTTCCGAATCCAGACATTTAATAAAAGTAAGCACATTTAAGCCATCCCAGTGAAAGCCTGAAACAGATATCATCAGAAACCTTGGTTACGTTCTTTTATCGCCACATTGCTTTACCGTACGGTTAGGGGTACTGTTTCAGTGAGGTGAATATGGAAAGAACCAATGCAGATGACTTTCGCTCTAACTTAAAAGAATGGATGGAGTCCGCCAGAAATGAGCCGATTAAAATTACCAGAAAAACAGGTGAAGCTTTCGTACTTATCAACGCTGATGAGTTCGAAAGAATTCAAATGGAACTCGCCACTCTTCGCGGTGTAGCTCAGGGTCTTAGTGATGTCGTTAATGGAAAAGTTCATAAGTCTCAAGTAAAATCTACTGACTCTGCAGTTGAAAGGGCCAAGAATAGAGTTCTTAATAAGAGTAAAAAGAAGGCCGTAAGTTAATGTCCCAATTTATAGTTTTAGAAACTGACAAATTTCTCTCAGACGTGGAAGAAGCCGCCGTATGGATTCTTGAATCGAATTTAGAATTCTCTGAAGATTTTGCTATCAAGAAAGTAGAAGAATTACAGAAGGAAATTGAAGATCTCAAAGAAAGACTTAAACAATTTCCTGAGTCTGGCGAAATGGACGAAATCAAAGGAGTAAGGAAATTTCCAGTTTATAACGGTCGTTTCTCTGTAAAATGGATTTTCCAAAAACCAGTAGAGTCAATAACTCTTATCGCTCTAACAGATTCGAAATATCCTAAAACTCTAAAAGGTTTATTCCTAGAAGATTTGTAACACCGACCGTTTTAAAGATTATCTTCTCATCAAAATATAATTATTTTCAGGATGATCAACTTTCATCTTTTTAATCCGATCCTGAAGAAATCCAGGAGCAACTTCAATTACAATGTCCTTGAATCCGATGGTACCGTAGAAAGATTCAAGATGAGCATATGGAACGCAGTAAACCTCGAAAATGCTTCTTTCTGAGAGAAGGTTTTCGAAAGCCTTCAGGATTTTGATGCCAACTCCTGTTCTTTGAAAATCATTTCTTACTCTCATCGTTCGAAGTAAAAAATGATCCTGCTCGAAGCATAATCGAACGTTCCCTATCATTTCATTTTCAACGTAGGCGCTCACGAGAGTGTCCTGTGTATTAACGAAACCTGCGCTTCCGCACTTCTGGTAAAAATCATCTGCTATCGATTTTATAGAAAGAGCTGATTCTATTTTAATAATCACTTCTGAATTCATAAGTACTTCATACGATCGAATCTTAGTGCTTCAAGTCGTTGCATGACAAACAGCCTCAATAGCAAAACCATCTAGATCACTGACAAAAGCTGCGTAATAGGTCGGTCCATACTGAAGCCTAAGGCCAGGCCCTCCACTAGAACTTGCTCCTAAAATAAGAGCTTCATTAAAGAATTCTTCAACTGCTAATCTAGTAGGTGCCGAGAACGCAAGATGAAAACCCTGGCCCGGAGCCGCAACTACTTCGCAAAATTTTACGGCAAATTTCTCATCCTCTCCAGCTATTCCCCAGCCTGCAGCATTTTCATTACTCCAAACTCTTACGTAGCCTAGAGGTTTTAGGATTCTGTCGTAGAATTCAATCGATTTTTTCAGATCGGAACACGGAAATGAAATGTGGTTAAGCATAGAAGTAAAGTAACGACTTCAGGCCATTTAATCAATCCACGATGACAAGTTTACTCAGGAGGCTGGAATTGAGGGAGTCCATCGGATAAATCATAATAATCCCCTTTACTAGCAACATGCACGTGCATCTTAAGTTTAGTATTTGTGGGTGTATCAAATGCTCCCATAGAGACAGACGTCCAATCTTTTCCAATAGGATCCCAAAATAAAGACGAGCCACAAATTGAACAAAATCCTCTACGAACATTTTTTCCTGAGGTATGGAACCAAGTAACTTTATCCATTCCAACAATTGTTAAAGATGTTCGAGAAATATCTGCTGATACCTCGTAATGACCCGTATGTTTCCTACACTGAGTACAATGACAAGCGACAGGAGGCTTAATTTCCTCAGTGACTTCAAATTTTACAGCTCTACATAAGCAAGAACCCTTATGCATAAATACCTCCAGAGAATAGAACATAATTGAAAAGTCTAATTCGACATCTTAAAAGAATTCTTCTACGGTTGAAATAAAAAAGCCCCTGCCAAACTTAATCAACAGAGGCTTTAAATCAATAAACCCGTCAATGATTCCAGCCGTCTACAAACTTGAGGTCGCAATTTGCGACCTCAAGTTTGTCTCACTTTTCACTTTTTAAACCTATCTTTTTTCTCTTCAATGGCAAATTTGAAAAGTCGAAGACTAAGAAAGAATGAGCCGAATTCACACTAAGTCATTATTGGAATTGAATTTATTTTCAAATGCGAATTGTGAAAGTCTGAACAACCACTTTTAAGACGTAAACTGTGTCTTCAAACTAAGACTTACAAAACTCTCGGACTTCTTCTAAATAACTGCTCCAGTCCTTATCCCTCGTGAAAATCGTCAGGCTTGGTAGCTTTGACCTCAGAAGGTACTCTCTTCTTTTTCTCTGAGAAACAGTAAAAGCTTCAACCGCTGCTTCTTTAGAGCCATACCAACTTGTCAGATTCGGCATCCAGTTTTGTTCTTCCATCTCAGGCTTAGAAAATGATCTCATTTCTAAATCCTCATCTGGTAAATCTAAAAGGACACATCCAAAATCTAACTTAGAAAGTTCTTCATCAAAATTATCCGCAAGGGAACAATTAGGCATGAGGGCATAGTAAGTAGGATGGAATCGTTCAAGGATGAGAAACTTTCCGTCTTCTAATTCTTTTCTTATCTGTGGAAGAAAATTAATTAGTCGCGAGTATCGATCCTCGTCACTTAAAGATGGATTACGAAGCTCGACCACCAGCTCTCCGGTCGTCGTTTCTTCATCAATTATTTTGAAGTCTGGATGCTGCATTAGAAATTTGGCATCCTTCTTCAATAAAGAAAGAAGACTTGATTTTCCGGTCCCAGCAACACCTTCAATAATTAAACCCTTCATGGCCTTAAAGTAAGGGAAGAAACTTCTGAAATCAACAGAGCTTTTGAAAACAAAAAAGACTCTGAAGAACTTAATCAACGAGGATTCGTTCCGAACCCATTTGTTATAAGAGCTTACGCAATTTTCAAGCACTTTTAAGCCACTTCTGTGAAAGCCTGAGACAGGATAAAACTTGAGGTCACAATTTGTGACCTCAAGTTTTAAATTAACCTTTCTGCGATTTTAAGCCTATCTTTTTCCTGTCATTGGGGTGCTCATAGATTGGCAATTCTGATTCCTCAAGGGCATCAAGTCGCTCAAAAACGACTTTAAAAAGATGATTTGTGCTCTTTTCAAGTTTGCCCACTCTTTCAATAAGTCCAGATTCCATTGCTAAAAAACTCCTCAACTTAATGAATGTTCTCATAATTGAAATGTTCACTTGGGATGCTCTACTACTAGTTAGAACACTTGAAAGCATTGCCACACCACATTCAGTAAAAGCCATTGGTAAGTATCGCCGACCACCATAACTCTCTTCAGTGCCTAACAAAACTTTAAACTCTTCAAACTCAAATTGTGTTAGCTGAAACATAAAATCTTCAGGGAATCGTTCTTGGTTTCTTTTGACTGCCTGGTTGAAAACTTTGGTAGGAACTTCATAAAGTTGAGCAAGGTCAGAATCAAGCATGACTTTTTGGCCTCTGATTACATAAATCATCTTTTCGATAGTAGCGACTTTCATACTTTTTTCCTTTGATGAAAAAGAAATAGAAGAAAGCCTCGCTAGAGGTCTATGGAATTGAATCTTTAATTAGGAAAATTCTAGATTTGAAAAATGAAGCCTGAAAGATTCTTAGGCTACTAACCCTAAACTAGCCCACTCTGCGAAAGTTTTAGACAGCAAAAGACAAGTTGAAAGCCAAGGTTTTTTGAAGTCACAATTTGCGACATCAAAGCCCCTTCGATTTAGGCACCAAGGTACTTAACTGGCGCTAATTTTAATCACACCAGATTATAGGAGGCATACATTTAGTGGATGGCTTTAAAAAGCCCCAGCGGGTAAAACCGCTGAGGCTCCAGTTCTATTTGGAGGAGACGTCCGGATTTGAACCGGAGGCTGTACGGTTTTGCAAACCGTTCCCTTGGACCACTCGGGCACGTCTCCAAAATTGTCATGGATCAGAGAATTGAGTTTCGGCGAAGTCCTTTATCCTGTCAATAATTAGAACACCTTGTGAGACATTGCAGCGCAAATATTTAGTCGATTTTAGAGCTCTGAACAGAGTAAAAGCACTGCGCCGACTCCATAACTTTCATCACTTCGAGTCCCCACCACATGCTGGTAGTAAAAAGGCCATTTCATGGCCGTCGTTTGCCCCGAAATGTTGACCACCGACAGTTCGGTATCATTCACTGACACAATATTTTTCTCAACGGCCCTCACCATATCTTGAGCTAGAGCGGAGTAACTCTCATCCAGGATTTTCAGTCGTATACCTTTCTTTAAAACGTAGGCAAAGAGAGTGGTCGCCGAAGTTTCAAAATGAGAATTCGGATCATCTAACAACGTTCGTAATCCCCTCTTAGTATCCGCAAACTTTGCAATCGCTTTCACATGATCCACCAACATTTTCTTCAATCTCTCGGCGGGATAATGCTCGAGAATTTCGATAAGCCCCAGAGAAACCCAGAGATTGCCTCTGCCCCAAAAAAACTCTGAGGGATAAGTTTCTTTACTGTCCACATAGTAGGCGTGTTTATAAAGTCCTGAATTCGGATCCTTTAAGTACTTCTCAAAAAGATAAACCTGCTCTTCAAAAAATTTTTCTCTTTTTTGATCGCGGTTATGTTTAGCTAGTTTAAAACCATTGAGCACATACATGATCATCGAGTCGGCCCAGATGCTCGAAGGCACGAAGAGATTTGTCTTCGGAAGAAACCAGGCAAAACGATGTCGAAGCCCCACGTGATCAAGTGCTCCAATTTTATTTAAAGGTTCTGTGTTAAAAAACTCTTCGCTTAAGGCGATCATCTTTTTTTCATTCACTAGGCTTGCAGGCAAAGACATTGAGGCGAGATCTGGGGACGTAATCTCAGGGGCGCGAGACAAGAGTGCATTCATCTTTTCCTGAACTTTCACGGGAGACCAAAGGGCATCAGGATTTTTTTGGGTATAAGTGAGAGCGCCGTAGAGGAAAATAGCGGTGGTCCAGTCATACTCCCAGCGATTCAGGGGATGGATTCTTTCATAATGCCGGAGGATTTTATGACCGTCGATCTGGGCTTGACCAATGTTTGGAAGGATGAAGAATAAGAGGGACCAGATAAAATTCATAACTCCACTTTACCATACGACTACTTATCCTTCAGTCCAATTTTACGACGACTTGGATTTAGCTTTGGATATATTTCATCTTCAAGTTGATCTAATCTTTCAAAGACAGCCTTAAAAAGTTTATTTATTTTCTCGTCGCGATTATCGATGGCCTGAAAATTTCGAAGCTTGATAAAGGTTCTGATAATAGCGACATTTATGAGGATGGCCTCTTCACTATTGAGAACAGTCGACAACATCGCAACGCCGGCCTCAGTAAAACAAAATGGAGCTGTTCGCCTCATATGATTCCAGACCCTTGGCGAATTTGCAGTACCAAATTGGCGCCGCAAATTTTGTAAATCATTAAAATCTAGTTCGATCATGAAATCTATTGGGAATCTTAAAAGATTTCTTTTTACCTGCCGAATAAGATCTTTTGTCTCAACCCTATAAAGTTCCGCTAGATCAGAATCCATCATCACTTTCTGGCCACGAATCACATAAATTATTTTTTCGATATTCATGAACCAGAGTTAGTTCACACGTTGAGCTGTGAAAATAAAAAAGGGAACCTAGAGGCTCCCTTTTTTAATACAGAACTAAATTTAAATAAAACTAAGCTTCGCGGATAACGTATTTATCCTTGCCTTCATCCACCATCTCTTTGAGCTCTTTGCCTACTTTAAAGAAAGGAACTTTCTTCGGAGATACCTTAACCACTTTACCCGTTTTAGGATTGCGTCCTTCGTAGGCCTTGTAGTTACGATTGGCAAATGATCCGAATCCACGAATCTCAATTCTTTCATCATCGAAGAGAGCTTGAATCATACTGTCAAAACAGATGTTCACGATCTTCTCAGCTTGATGATGAGGAAGGTTCGCTTGTTTTTCGATTACGGCGATTAAGTCTGCTTTCGTCATTGCATGCTCCCGAGTGTGCTTAAGAATTTCTCCCAAACATTTATGATTTTGCCATCTTATCGGACATATTCGTAAAATATTTAATAGGTGCCCCTGCAAGTTGGCAACATTCTCCGCCTAGCTTCGTCTGACTTTGGGATAAAGCCTTGAAAAAACAAGTCTCCGTCGATTTCACTCGGTTTCTAAATCAATTCGGACCTAGAATAACTATAAAGAAAGGGTCACCAAACTCGATAAGTCGTAGAGGTTATAGGATATGAACTCTCGATATTTAAAATTTATAAAGTCACTGCTTACATGCATGATGCTTATGATGCTCGTGGCCTGCCAGGACACTGTGTCCCCAAGATCTACGATCAGTAATGATACTTCTACTGATGATACTCCAACTTGTACGACCGATCAGAATCTCGATGCTACAACCAAAACATGTGTTGATAAAGAAATCGTGAGACCAACAGGTGCAGTTTCTTTTGTTGATGATTTTTGTATCTGCAAAAATTCTAAGCCCGTGGCGTACGGATCATGCTCAAATTTTTGCGCAGGTAAATCAACTGCTGAGGCCACTCTCTACGCTAACTTTAAAGTCACGGCCGATATAGCACTCACCTCTTACAAAAACGTTGCGGGTTGGTGTACCGGGGTTATTCTTTCTCAACCAGGAACTCCGAGCTGCTCTATCGTTGCAAAAAGCAGCGATGGTGATGAAAAAGCTTATGCGGTTACATTGAACGGAAACTCTCTCACTGCAAACGTCGAGAGTCTTCTGGAAGACAAGACCTACATCCTTACCCTCAAAGAAAATACCTCTGGTGCTATTTCTGATTCTGTTCAAGTGATACGCTTCTCGGTGGACCCTTCGGTTGCGACTCTGGGGACTTTGAAAAACGCTCCGATCTCTCAGTATACTTGTGTGGTGAAGTCACTCTCAACTCAGACCAATGGTACCGACACTGACATATATTCAGACGCGGCTTATCGTCTGCACTTCTACTTTTTACCGAGCACTCCTCCAAACCCAATTCCTGTTGGAACATCTACTCTGGTTTGCCACGATTATTTAAATCCACTATACGGAGCAGCGGATGATGAACTCTATCCTCGTCTAGAGCTCATTCAAGGTGTGTTTAATCTCTGGGACAAAATGGATCCTCGCTTCTTTGATAACAATGGAAATACTTTTCTCGACGTTAATGACCTGATCATTTCGAAAACAAGAAACTTTGGTGCAACAATTCCAGCTGGCACGAGTTTCTTTGCTAAATTCTCATGGCCGGGGTCTCCAACACTCAGCACGAGTGCCGGGAATTCGACAGCTACAAACCAATCGATTGGTTATTACATGGCCCCGTGGATCGATAGCAACACGTATAAATCTTATTGCCTCACGAGCACAAATTATAACAGCTCTAACGCCCTCTTCAAGGCCATGCGGGACGTGATCGGAGTGGACACTGAAGGTCTATATGTAGGTCAAAAATCTGCAGAAACCATTAATGGAACCACTGCGGGTGTTGCTGACTACATCCTAATTCGAGAAGCTGATTTAAAATCAGTTTGGTTCTATATGAATAACAGTGTTCCGACAGCTCCGACTGATGCCAACGTGGCAAACGTGGCCGTCTATTTTTACTACCCATTAAATAAAACCACACCGTTTGTTCGCTCTTCAGGCCAGAGACTCTACCGTGTACGTTCGGCCAGCGAGCTCTCTACAAGTTCCACAACCTCATCAAACTCAGGCTCAACCTCGACCGGAACACCATCAAGTGTCCCTCCTCACGATCGCAAGATTGGGTGTATTCCTAAATTCTAAAAATGTTTTTTCAGAACACTTAAAATCGGTAAGAGTTCTTTTTGAAAGAGCTGGAAGAAAACTGAAAGTGAAATACTAAGAAACAAGAGACTCATTAAGTTACCTGCGAAGAATCGCTTGATCCTCGTCCATTTTTTTGGAAAGATGTAACGTTTAATTAAGATAGAGAGAATGAAAAGACCAAGCCAAACATAAAAATATGTCTTAAGCCTGTCCTGCTTGCTGAGAATCCCAACAAAGGCCGGAAGGGCATCAGCATCTCTAACAATATCCACACAGATATCCAGAAGTTTTGGAAAGCTATTGAAAAGCTTCCCTAAGGGTTTTCCCTCACTCTTTTCTAGAATGGCGGCCCTCACCTGATCAGCGGGAACACGGTCCATGTGGGCCGCTCTGAGTTTCTCCTGTAAGAAGGCGATGGTTTTCTCATCCATCTTGCTCAAGGCCGCGAGGTTTATCTCCCCGCTCTTCTGAAGCTGTGCCATGGCACCAGACCCAGCATCAGCAAAGTCGTCTTTGGCCTTCTCAATTTTGAGAGCTGTTTCGGCCTGTTTCGTCTTGGCGTCCTCAAGTTCTTGAAGAAGTTGTTCTTCCTCTTCCTGAGTATAAATTTCTTGGGGAGCTTCGGAATCCGGGGCAGTCTTCGATTTAGTATCAGACGAGAGATCCATTACCTGGACTTGCTGTGCCTGGAGGATCCCAGGCACTAACAGCAAGAAGCAGAGAATGAAGGCAAATTTCATGCGGCTTTTTTAGTCACAAATTTCTCTAAGAAAGCAGTCATCGGAACGGCAATAAAGATCGTCGAGTACACCCCAAGGAGGACACCGATAGTCATGGCAAAAAAGAAATCGTGGATCACGGCGCCGCCAAGAAAGAACATCACGAGGGAAACACCAAGAACGGTTGCCGATGTGATGATGGTTCTCGACATCGTCTCGTTGATCGATTTATTTAAGACTTGGAGAATCGGCATATTTGGATTGGCGGCCTCTACTTCTCGAACACGGTCATAAATAACAACCGTATCGTTCACCGAGTAACCGATGATCGCAAGAAGGGCAGCAACAATCTGAAGTGAAAATTCTTTCTGTGTGATGATAAAAGCACCAATGATGAGAGTCACATCGTGCAAGAGGGCCGCAATCGCACCCGGAGCAAACTTATAATCAAAGCGAAGAGCGAGATAAATCATAATCACAAGAATTGCCCACGCCAGCGCCTTGAAAGCGGAGGTACGAAGCTCGGCACCGGCCTTAGGTCCAACGATATCATTTTTTAAAATCTCGAAATTCTCAGGACTGTATTTCTCTCCAAGTACCTTGGTTAAATGAGTCGAGATCGCATTCAAGTCGCCTTTGTCGGACTCAAGCTTCAGCAAGAACTCGTGCTGGTCATCATCACCAATCGTTTGGATCTGAGAAGTCGCAACACCTTTTTCATTCAAGTATTCTCGAAGGTCTGATGCTCCAACTTGCGTTTTAAATTTTACCTGAACCTCGACTCCACCGCGAAAATCCACGCCGTAGTTAAGTCCTTTTGTGAAAAGACCAACGTAGGTGGCAAGACAAAGGATCAAAGAGATGGCCCCTGCCCAAACGAACATTCCTACGTAATTTACATTTTTTGTCGTACTCATATAATTCACAGTCCTTTAAATTAAATGCTGATTTTTTTCTTCTCGCCCTTGCCCACGTAAAGTTCAAAAAGAACTTTACTCACAAAGTAAGAAGTATAAACAGTAGCGGCGATTCCGATCAGGAGAGTCACAGCGAAGCCGCGAACTGGACCGGTACCGAAGTTCAAGAGACAAATACCGGCAAGGGCCGTTGTGATGTTGGCATCTGCAATCGACCAGAAAGCTTTTTCAAACCCTGCTCTCACTGCTTCATACGGTGGAATACCGGCCCGTAATTCCTCTCGGATACGCTCGTAGATCAGAATGTTTCCATCTACTGCCATACCAACAGTCAATGCAATACCTGCGATCCCTGGAAGAGAAAGAGTCGCACCAAAACCAACCAAGCACGCCAGAGTAAATAAAACGTTCACTAGGATCGTGATACATGCGATCACGCCTGAGAGTTTGTAATAGATCATCATGAAGGCGAATACCAATAGAGATCCGGCGATGCTTGCGAGTTGAGCTTTTTGAATGGCCTCAGCACCGAGCGAAGGCCCCACGACACGCTGTTCTTCGAAAACAAGTTCGACTGGAAGAGCACCAGCACGAAGAACGAGGGCAAGATCTCGCGCCTCAGACATAGTCGTATTATAGTCCCCTGCCCCCAAAGTAATTTGAGCAGACCCACCAGCGATGCGGCCTTTGACCTGTGGTGCAGAGTAGACGTTTCCATCAAGCACGATCGCAAGTCTCTTACCAATATTTGCCCCAGTGATTTCTTCGAAAATTTTCGCACCAGATGGTTTGAATTCAAGTCCAACATAAGGGCGGTTTTCTTGTTGATCGATGCGCACGATAGCTTCCTGAAGTTCTTCTCCAGTTAAGCTTGTCGCTGCTTCAACGAGATAGGGCTCAAGATTTTTGATCTCGTTAGTCACTTTGTTCAATTCTTTTGAAAAAGTGATCTCGCGACCTTTCGGAAGGTCGGCCGCAAGAAAAGTATTGATCTGTTTTACATAATCAGAAAAACGCTCACCTTTTTTATACTCGATGCCAGATTTTTTAACCTTATCGAGCCAGTCACGAATCTGATTCGGAGAAACTGAATCATCTACGAATTTAAATTCGAGCTTCGCCGTTTTACCAATGAGGTCCTTCGCGCGGTCGATATCTTTCACACCCGGAAGCTGAACCACGATGCGGTCTGTCCCTTGAGAAATAATCTCCGGCTCAGTCACACCGAATTCATCGATACGGTTACGAATAACTTCGATCGATTTTGAAAGTGCCGATCCCTCGATCTCACGGATGAACTCACGGCCAAGGCCATAGGTCAGTTTCGTGTCTTCATCTTTTGTGATTCGCATAGGGTAAGAATAGAATTCTTTGAGCTTTGCTACAGCAGCATCATGATCAGTCGTTTTAGACAGAACAATGGTTTGCTTAGGATCTTTTTCATCACTTGTATCAAGATCACCGAGAGTCGCCTCGACGTTGATCTCTTTTAAAGTGGCCAAAGACTTTTTAGCGTAGGCCAGGACTTCATCACGATAGACTTTATTAAAGTCGATCCCGAGAACCATGTAGAGACCACCCTGAAGATCGAGACCAAGATTGATCTTTGATTTCACAGGAAAGGCACTGTCCTCCTTGAGTCCTAAAAAAGAAGGTGTCACGGCCATCAATGCGCCGATAACTAACACTATTAAAAAACTAAATCGTAACCACCATCCACGGGCCATGTAAAACTCCGGTCTTAAAAGGGTTTTCAAAATTATATAAGTACGGAAAATTTTAAACAATTTAGTCTGACGTAGCAAGAAAGGAAGGGGCCCAAAGGGCCCCTAAATTTTAAGAATTTGACTGATCTTTGGGTGATTCGGGAGTCGGTACCGGTTTTTCTTCGGGCTGCTTAGCAGCATCAGGCACTGCATGGTAGTCCGTCACCTGAGGAGGAGTGTCTTCTTTGACCGTCTCCTGCATCTGATCACTGAAACCTTTTGCGGCCTTCTGAAACTCTTTAAGGCCCTGGCCTAAACCCTTGGCGAGCTCGGGCAATTTCTTCGGACCGATGAAAATCAGCGCGATGATAAAGACAATAATGAGTTCGCCGAAACCAAGACCAAACATGATTTACTTCTTTTCAGGAGTTGGAGCAAAAATTGAAGCAGCTGATCCACCAACGTGAGACTTCAAAACTTTCATTTTGCTTCCGTCTTCCGTCTCAAGAGTGACAACTTTTTCAGCAATCGCAGTGATTTTTCCAAGGATACCAGACTTCAAAAAAACTTCATCACCTTTAGTCAATTTAGTGAGAAAAGACTGCTCGAGTTCAGCGCGTTTTTTCTGAGGACGGATCATAAGGAAATACATAACAACAAAAATAAGAACGAATGGAATGAATGAAATGAATGGAGATTGAGCAGGTGCCGCGGCCGCTTGAGCGTGCGCAGAAGAGATGATGAAATCAAACATGGATGATCCTTTTATTATTCCCAACGATTTGAAGAGTAGTTGTTATAAAATGTCTGGTAATAATCGTCAAACTCTCCTCGAAAAATAGCTTCCCGCGCAGCTTTCACCATTTGGAGATAGAAATGGGTATTGTGAAAACTTATAAGGCTTCCGGCGAGGTATTCACCGACATTAAACAAATGTCGTATATAAGTGCGTGAATATTTCTTGCAGACACGGCATTCGCACTCGGGATCAGGGGGCAGTTGATCTTCTGTGAAACGAGCTTTTTTAATATTCAAAGGTCCGTGAGTCGTGAGGAACTGACCATTGCGAGCATTTCTCGTTGGAAGCACACAGTCAAACATATCAAGACCGGCCTTGATGCCATTTAAAACATCCAGGGGTTTTCCGACACCCATCAGGTAGCGGGGCCTATCACTCGGCATCGTCGGAACAAATTTTTTACAGAACTCAACCATCTCTTCGTTTTTTTCGCCAACAGAGAGTCCACCCAGAGCATAGCCGTCAAAATTGAGATCCATTAATCCCTGCATGCTTTCAGTCCGAAGATCCTCGTGAAGGCCACCCTGAATAATCCCAAAAAGATTTTGATGAGGTTTTAATTCAACACTTTTGCAACGACGGGCCCAGCGATGAGTGAGTTCCATGCTGCTGCGAAGAGTTTCTTTGGTGGC
>JBBQGK010000033.1:0-32937 GCA_038322885.1 Bacteriovoracales bacterium
GGCAACTACGTTTGCCCACTTAGATGCAACAACAGAACTTTCTCGTCAGATCGCTGAGCTTGGAATTTACCCTGCGGTAGACCCTCTTACTTCATCATCTACGATTCTTTCTGAAGAAGTTATGGGTGTAGAACACTACTCAACTGCACGTCAGGTTCAGTCAGTTCTTCAAAAATATAAAGAGCTTCAAGATATTATCGCCATTCTCGGTATGGATGAACTATCTGAAGAAGATAAAATGCTCGTGGCCCGTGCCCGTAAGATCCAGAAGTTCTTGTCTCAGCCATTCTTTGTGGCCCATCAGTTCACTGGTATCGACGGTCAATTCGTGAAAATCGAAGACACGATCAAAGGTTTCAAAGCAATTCTCGCTGGTGAAGTAGATCACCTTCCTGAACAAGCTTTCTACCTTGTTGGTGGTCTTGAGATGGTTCATGAGAAAGCTAAGAAACTCTCTGAAGGGAAATAATTATGGCATCGGCGTTTAAGCTCAACTTATTCACCCCAAAGGGTGTGGTCATCAAAGACCTTGAGTGCAACGACATTACAATCCCAACAGTTCGCGGGGAGATTAACATTCTCCCTGAGCACACTCATATTCTCACAGAATTGAGTACCGGGATCCTAACTGCCAAAACAACACTTGGGACACGTCACTTTTCAGTGACCGCAGGCCTTTGTCGCGTTTTGAAAGATACTGTCACAGTCCTTTCGTTTACTTCTGAGAATGCTCAATCCATCGATCTTGAGCGCTCAAAAGCCGCGAAGGCCAAAGCGATGGATCGCCTGTCTGGGAAAGAGAATCTCAATGATGTGGATCTGATCAAGTTCCGCAGAAAACTCGAAAGAGCTGAGATGCGCTTACGTCTCGCTAACATGAAATAATGAAAGGCTCCTTCGGGAGCCTTTTTTTTATCGACTTTGCCCCCATAGAACCAATTTCTTGCTGAGTAGTCACAACTAGTCAGAGTGGCTAATCAAAAAGCAACACCCATACTCATTGCGAAGCAGAACATTAAGCACTTATGACTTACGATAGAAGTACTTATGTCGACAGTGTATACCCGCATTCTTGCTTATCTCACTCTCTGTGCTTACCTCGTGGTAGGTGTGGCCGTCGTGCGTTTTGCTATGCCAGAGACGGTGACGTTGAGCTTTGATCGCTCGTACTTGAATGCGTTTGATAAATATAAAGTTGCACCGGCACAACCCGAGCCGATGGTTCAAACTGAAATTAAATTTGCAGAGATCGTTTTTCCTGTCGAGAAGATCGAAAGAAGAGTTGTTGTAAAGCACGCTCCTTCTGTTCAAAGAGTTGTTTCCACAATTGTTCATAAGCCTGCTGTTGTAGAAGTGAAGCTTTCCTCGAATGAGCTACCATTTAAGGAAACAATTCAGTTGAGCGCGGTTGTGTTCAGCGGAGAGCTTCTTTTAAATACAGTTGCTCTCTTTAAAGAGTTAAAAGAAGAAAAAATTTCTGAAATGGTAGCCGACATCAATCCATCAGCTGTTGAAGTAAAAGATGAAATCAAAACTTCCCAGGCCCAAGTCGAAACAGTTAAAACAGTGAAGACAGTTAAAACAGTTAAAACAGTGAAGACAGATGAGAAAGAAGAAGACCTAGATGGAATGTTCTTTGAATATCCAGTCGAAGATAAAAAAGAAGAAGTAAGCTCTCCAGCAACAGAAGTTGCAGAGGCCAATTCACAGATTACAGAAAAAAATCTTCAGACCATGAAAGAAGAAGAAGTCGCAGCCGCTGCTGTTCCGACAAAAACAGAAGAAGTTAATCTTGGCGACATGATCGGTTTTGACTACTCACGGGCCCAGCAGGGAATTCAGCAGGGAACGGTTCCAACGGTTTCAGCGGTGACTACTCAACACAAAGATAATAGTCATCATACTGCATTTCCAATAGCGGCAGTTCCAGCTCAGAACGAAGAATCAAATCCAGTCACGTCTCCACCCTCTAAGACTACTCACGCTTCGCGTGTGGAAATTCAACTCACATCTACTGATCTAAAAAAACCGGCCAATGAAAGTAATTTCGAAATTCGTTTTCAAGATGATACGTCAGCATCACTTGAAGATTACGGAACCGGTACTGTGGCGATTGAAGAGAAGCTTGCACGTGCACGCATGACTAGATCTATTACGATTCTAAAGCGCGGTTTTGCTCCGACCAATAACGATCTGATTCTTGAGGGTGGAGTTTCTACACTATCGATTCCCGTGATTGAAGAAAATACTTTTAATGACTTAATGGAAAAATACGAATCGCGTGGTTTTGTTGGTGCCATCTTAACTGAACTTGATGATGAGACCGAAGATGTTTCAATTGATATGCCTTACGGAGAAGTTATTACTCTTGATGGCGATATGAAAAAGACAGCTAACTCAGACTATCGATATAAGCTTTTTGTCGGTGTCCGTGCTGGGAATGCCCTCCTTAGTTATAAGACAAATGGTCGCGAAGTGGTTTCAAGAATTGTTCACGTTCATGAACATGAAGTGACATTTGATGCCAACCTTTATGAGCAGGCCCACGCCACTAAGATCGCCCTTAAAGAAGAAGAGCTTCTCTCGAGGGAGCAGGCGCCGTTGATTACGGCCTCAGGTGCTGTAAAGATTTTTGCGAGTGATAAGACGGCCAAAAAAATTAATGATCACACTTATCAATTAGATTTCGGGACGACGGTGCTTGGTTCAAGAAAGTATCTTGAGCTTAATCACCAGAAAGAGCCGGTGTTTATTGGCCTTAAAGACAATTTAACCGTTTCTGTTCCTTCTGAAAACTTTATGAGACATGTCTTGAGCAATATCGATGGTCAGAATTTGAAAAACCATTGTGTCGTTCAGGTGAATCTTTCTCGAAAAGTAGATAAGGTCTTTGTGGGAAGCGAGTCAGTAAATGCGAGTCTTGCGGTCTTTCCGCAAATGTTGGATGCTAATGGTAAGTTCTACGAATCAGCGAGTGAAAAAACACGTAAGGTTATTGTTGTGGGTGAGTCTCAAGCATCCCATGACGTAAGCCAAGACGGAAGAATTAACCTAAAGCTTCAGTATATAGATGGATCTGTTGAATATCTCGGAAGCTATTGTTCACCAAATACTTATCTCGTTGAGCAGCTCTGATTTTTTAGATAAACATCCCAATCTTTTGGTTTCTTCTCAGTTAATTGCTTAAGGCTTAGTTCCAGAAATTTACTTTTAGGAAGCAGGGACTTAGAAGTAAGGATGACTCCACGGGGATAACTTTTCTTTTCGTCTTTGATCTGATCATTATGAAAAAGAACATCGCCAAGTTGAGTCTCATTTAAAACTTTGGGCAGAAGCAGGGCGCACTTAGTGAGATAGAAATGAAGTTCTTCGTCTACATCATCGCGCTCGTGATCATGGAGGTCATCGAAGACTTCGTCCCGGTAGGCAAGGACTCTGGTAAGTGCTAAAAACTCACTATAGAAATTTTTTGAAGCAAATCCAAATCTATTTGAATCACTGTTTTTAATGATCATTTCAAGGTCAACGCCAATTGAGGCGAGCTTTCTGCGAGATTGAAGAAGGTGCTTCGTACCAGAGTTGTAGGCCGTCACTGCCAGGTCCCAAGACTTTAAAAGTTTATAGTTTTCCGCCATTAAAAATCCTGCGGCGACCGAAGCTACACCTACGTTTGATCGGTAATCGATGTGTATTGTTCTCTTCGGGACGTAGAAGCTCGCAATCAAAGGCATGAATTGCCAGATACCAAGAGCATTAACTTTGGATTGAGCAATAGGGTTAAAGCTTGATTCGAGAAAAGGAATCGCAAAAATTTCTTTTGGAAGGTTCTTTGCTTTAAGAAAGCGAGCGATAAATTCCTGATATGGTAGTGAACGTATCAGACCGTCCCGGATAAAGTTACTTTGACCTGTTTGAGTCCGAATTCCTTCATATAGTTTTTTAAAATAATCAGCTCTTTCAACTTGCCCAATGGGTAGTTTGATACCGGCGAGCTTCAGTGTTCCAAGAATCTCATTTGATTTTCCTTCATGTGTAAGGGGGTGCTTACTTAGGTTAAGAAGTTCTTCTTTAATTTGCGAAATTTTTTCATCTGCAAGTTTTTCCTGAAGAGCATAGATTGTAAACTTAGGAAGTTCTTTGTCATACAAAGCGGAGAAATCCAAAACTTTGTAGATCAGTCGCAAGTTTGCTTTGTCGTGAATTATTATTTGGCTAGATTCGAACTCTGTGTAAACGAGAAACCAAAAATAGACATTAGGACGATAGAAAGCGTTTACTCTAAATTCCGGAGAAACTTTGTTTTCCTGGTCGTTTAAGAAGAAGTCTACTTTATCAATAGTTGGCCACGCTACTTCATCGACATGTTGGTCTTTGGCTACCACTTTGCGAGTAAACGGATTTTCAACGCCGTAATCAATATCTGAAGCTGTAATAAAGAGGGCAATAAAAATGAAAAGAACGATCTTAATCGCTGTCATTAGCGAGGACTCAAAACTTGCATGGTCCGCTTGTAACCAGCCTCGACGGCATGAGTAGATGTTTCCGGATTAAGCGAGAAGGAGTTGGAAAAGAATAATCGATAGTCGTGATGATCTGGAAAAATATCGATGAGTTTAACTTTTGGGTTAATGTTGAGCTTTCTTTGAAGAATGGCCATGATCTCACGACGGTGACCCTGGGAGAATTTTTCCATCTTCATGTAGTCATTTACTGTGTCCAGAATGTCGATCGCCTTGGCTCGTTCTGCTCTATGAGCAATAATCTTTTTTTGGATCATCAGATAGATGGACTGGATAGCAATCGGGGGCATTCCGTAATTGACTAGCGAGCCAACTTCATCATGGAAGTGATAGGGAGTGTGGGTCCAGGAACTAATGATCACATCACACCCATTATCTTCAGCTACGTGAGTAGACAGAGTTTCGCGAATTTCTCCGTCGATGTAGTAATCAATGCCGTTGGTGTGTCGATTTTTAATAGGATAAGGGCAATAGAACGGCGGAACCGACATGGTCGCCGCAGTGGCGTAAGAAACATTAGTCCCTGTGTAGTAAACAGATGTGCTGTCGTGACTTGGGTTAGGATAATTGTATTTAGAGAAAATTACTTTGCGAGAATGATCCAGCTGAGTTGCAACGATAAATAGATCAGCAGCGAAATCTTCAAAGTGATCACTTTCAATCACATTGTTGACAAGATATTTTCTCAAACCCTCGGTCGTAAAAAATCCTGGTAGAGAAAGAACAGGTTTCATAATGTTTTTAAGAATCGTCGGAAGGCCCTCGAGGGGATAATAGAGATCAGACTTTGGAGCCTTGAGTTCCGGTCGTTTAATCGTGAACATATCCTTGTAGGTAATGCCTTTGAGCTTTGAACCCTTGGCGCCGAGTGTGGCCTGGATAATGTCTTGTGGAGTCCATCCGCTCGCGAGGTAAACAGCAATCAATGCTCCAGCACTAGAGCCTACGTAGGTTCCAATTTCAAGACTTCGCTGATTCTGGTTCTGGCTTGCATCCGAGTTTTTATTACTCTTCAAATGGAATCCGAGTTCTTCCAGGGCCAAACTCACTCCCAAATGCCAGGCCGCCGCTTTAACAACGCCCCCTGAAAGGACCAATGCTATTTTTTTGCCTTTGAGGCTGTTTATATCAACCGAGTTCATTGCTCAACTACTTAGCTAGATTTTTGATTTTGCACATCTTCATCGGATTATTTATGATAATTGATAATACTTCAAGGAGGAAGGATGACTGCAGTTGCTGGAGTATGGCTATCCATAAATGACTATTCACGCTATAAAAGCGTTTCCGTGTCGACGATTCGTCGGCATATCAAAAATAATATTCTTAAGCATCGGGAAGAAGACGGAAAATATCTGATCTATGTACCTTCCGTTGAGAGAGTCAAACTCAAAGAAGATGAAGAAATTCTTAGGATTAAACTTGAGTTGGAATTTCTAAAATCACAACTGCGAGATCTCAAAAATGAAAATAGTGAACTTCGTATGTTAGTTGATATCTACGAAAAAGGCCCTGACGCTCCACCAGAGGTTCCAGTCATTCATGAATAAATTCTTTTTTGTTCTTTTTATATTTGTGTCGATTTCTGGCTGGGCACAGTCTTCGATGCGACGTTGCACCCTCCTTCCTATTACCGACAGTGTCGGTGGTGCTGTTGGATTCAAACTTTTTGAAGAAGTTGAAGCTGAACTTAAAAAAAGTCAGTGGTGCACTTATGTTTCTAATTCGGGAATGATGTCTGTATTCACTCGCTACCGAGAGAATTTACCAAAATTCTTGAAGACTAAAGAAGTCATTCAAACCGTGGCGGAGAAATTAAAGGTCGGTTCAATTATTCGTATTTCACTTATTCATGAAGTGAATGGAATAGAGGTCATGATGGAAATCATGGGCGAAAATGGAGAGGATTTACTTTTCTCCGAGAAAGCAATTTTAAATTCAGACGACGTAGATTTATTAGCGTCGACAATAAAAAACTGGCTCGATGTTTACTCGAAGATGATCCCTTACGACGCCAAAATTAATGGAATACTCGGGGAGCAAATTACTCTTGATGTTGGAAAGGGGTATCCGATTCAAGTCGGGCAACGCTTTATTGTTAAACGCCTTATTGCAAAGAAAAAGCACCCTCTGTTGAAAAAAATAGTTGATTGGGAAACAGAGAATTTAGCCGAAGGTAAAATTTTTAATATTTCTGATAATCAAGCCCTTGGAATGGTAAAGGTTTATAAAACAGACAAAAAATTAATCGCTGGCGACTGGGTTCGACTAGAACAATGGCGCGAAGAAGATAAAGACGATAAAAAATTTGAAGAAGAAAAAGCCGAACAGCCAGGCTCCCTCGGAATTCTATCTTTAGCACTCTTTGATTCGAATTCGAGCCTTGATAATACGACCCCTAGCGGATCTCGCCGAATGACCGGAAACATGTTAGGCGTAGACTTGAAATTTGAAGGGTGGATCACACGTAACTACTTTGCTGCAGTTGAGATTGCAAGGTCCCTTGGATCTCTAAAGAAATCTTCGGGAACTTCCACGACAAGCAAGGTAGACGCAACGACAAGTGCGTTTAAGCTTCTGGGTGGATACAAATATCTTCCAATTGGATTTTTTTACGGCCCCCAGGTAGATTTTTTCGGAGGATATGCCAATTATTCAACGGACCTTAACTATAGCCAGACCGACGGTTTTGGAAAATCGTCTATTTCGGGTATCCTTCTAGGGACTGCCGTAAATGTTCCCTTGAATCGAGAGTTTAAATTTTTTGCTCAAGCAGAAATTCTTCCATTTCCGACCTTTAAAGACGATGACTCAAATTTTAAATCAACGAAAAGTGTGTCGGCGATGGAACTCGAAATTGGAATGAGGTATCAGATTAATGTTCGCACCACGGCAGATTTTAGTCTTGAAACTCTTTCTCGAAAGGCCAAGTTTGACTCAAGCTACAAAGAACTTTCATATCAGGATAACCGCTTAAAGGTCGGGGCTTCATTTAACTTTTGATGATGGATGATGAGTCACAGATATGATAAAAAATATTCATGACTATGCATCGTATTCAAGAACTCGAAAAACAAATCCTTCATCACAAAGAACGCTACTATCGTGGGCTAGCAGAAATTTCTGACGAGAAATTTGATAAACTTGAATCAGAATTAAAAAAACTCGATCCAAAAAATCCCGTTCTGGAATTGGTTGGCTTTAAGCTCTCAGAATCCGCCAACAAAGTTGAACACCAAAAGAAAATGCTCTCACTAGACAAGACTTATGATCAGGCAGATTTAATTAAATGGGTTGATAAAGGCGAGAGCGTCAGCGTTTTCAAAATCGATGGTTCCAGTTGTTCTCTCATCTACGAGAACGGTCACTTGAAAGTGGCAAAGACTCGCGGTGACGGACAATTCGGCGAAAACATTACAAAAAAAGCACTTTTTATTCCGGACATCCCGAAAGCTATTTCTGAAAAATCATCCATCGAAGTTCGTGGAGAAGTTTACTGTATGGAAGAAAATTTTTTAGATCTTTCAAAAGAAATGCAGGATCTAAAACTTGAGGCACCTACCTCGCAACGAAATATTGTCGCTGGAATCTTAGGTAGAAAAGAAAACATTCAACTCTCAAGGCTGCTTAGCTTCAAGGCGTTTGATATTATTTCAGATGATAAGTTTAAAAAAGAGCATGAAAAGCTCGAGCGCTTAAAAACTCTCGGGTTTGACATTCCGGATTATGAAATTCATAAAAATGATCACTCCGTAACAGAGAGAATCGATTCCGCTAAAGAATTCATGTCTACAGGGAATTACCTCATTGACGGTTTGGTCTTTATTTATGACGACCTAAAGCTTCACACTGAGCTTGGTGAAACCAGCCATCATCCACGATATAAAATAGCTTTTAAATTCGCCGGAGACACGAAAATTGCCCAGATCAAAGAGATCGAATGGGGTGTATCCAGAAATGGAACACTTACTCCGGTGGCACTGATTGAACCAACTGAATTATCAGGGGCCATGATTGGAAGAGTGACACTCCATAATTTTGGAATAGTTCAAGCTTTTGAACTAAAGCCTGGAGATAAAATCGAAATCATTCGCTCTGGCGAAGTCATTCCAAAGTTTTTAGGTGTCGCCGAAAAAGCAAAAGGAAAGTTCTCCTATCCACATCAATGCCCGAGCTGTGATTCCGAACTTGTTGTACAGGATATCTGGCTTTCATGCCTCAATGACAAGTGCCCCGCGAAGGTTCTTGAAGTCATACTTAATTATGTTCGGAAGTCAGGAATTGACGACATCTCGGATAAGCGACTGCAAGAAATGATCGATAAAAACATCATCGAGGGAATTGCGGATCTCTACAGATTAAAAGAAGAAGACTTTCTTATCCTGGACAAAGTGAAAGAAAAACTAGCGGCCAAGATGTTTGAGAATATTCAAAAAAGCAAAGAGCAAAACCTCGCTCCGTTCATTTCCGCAATTGGAGTAGAGGGTGTATCGATCGCCAAAAGCGAAAAAATAATATCCCAAGGTTATAATACACTGGAAAAAATCCAGTCTATCACGCTAGAAAAGATGTTACTCATTGAGGGCTTTGCTGAAAAATCGTCAACGGACATTTTGGCTTCTCTGCAAAGTAAAAAGAGCCTCATTGCCGAACTCTTAAGTGTTGGAGTTAAAGTGAAGGCAGACGATATGAGTTCAGGCGAAGGCCCGCTTTCTGGTTTAAAGTTTTGCATCACGGGAGAACTCGGCCAACCTCGTCCCCAAATTGAAAAACTCATCAAGCAAAACGGTGGCGTCATTGTAGGTAGTGTTTCAAAAAACCTGAACTATCTCGTGACCAATGATGAAGAAAGTTCATCGAGTAAATTTGTTAAAGCTAAATCTCTCGGTATCGATATTGTGAACGAAAAGAAACTGATGAAACTCATCGAAGGCTAGCATGGCAAAAATTAAAACCGTCTTTACTTGCCAGGAATGTGGATATCAAACCGCAAAATGGATGGGGAAATGCCCGGAGTGCCAGAACTGGAACTCATTTTCTGAAGAAGAAACCATTAAACCGAGTAAGGCCGCCCCCAAGTCGATTTCTGGACGAGAAAGTCGTCCAAAAACTATAAGTGAAGTTGAAGATCAACAGTTTCACCGTTACTACACAAAAATGACTGAGTTTGACCGGGTCATGGGTGGTGGAGTGACACTTGGGTCACTGACTCTTATTGGTGGCGAACCAGGAATCGGGAAGTCGACACTCTTAATGGAAGTCTGTGGAAAACTTCTAAACGAATATGGAAAAGAGCGAATTTTATATGTGAGTGGTGAAGAGTCGGAATCTCAAATAGCTCAGAGGTCAAAGCGTCTTGGCGTGAACAATGATGGTTTTTATATTTTTAATGAAACCAACTGGCAAAAAGTATTAGAACAAGTCAAAGAGTTGAAGCCAAAATTCCTAGTCCTCGATTCAATTCAAACAACTCACTCTAACCAGGTGGAGTCTGCAGCAGGAACCCTGACCCAGATTCGCGAAGTTACCTATGAGCTGATGAATTATGCCAAGGCCTACGATCTTACGTGCTTTATCATCGGCCACGTTACTAAAGAAGGACAGATCGCAGGACCCAAGATTCTCGAGCATATGGTCGATACGGTTATTTATTTTGAAGGGGACCAGCTGGGCCAGTATCGAATGCTTCGAGTGATGAAAAATCGTTTCGGGAATACGAATGAAGTGGGGATTTTTGAGATGCAAGAAACTGGTCTTGTTGAAATAAAAAATCCATCACAGTATTTTCTTGAACAATCTCTTCCTGGTGCTTATGGGAGATCTCTAACTTGTATCTTGGAGGGATCAAGATCCCTTTTTGTTGAAATCCAGGCCCTCGTCGTTGAAAACAAGTTTGCCGTCGGAAGAAGAACAACGCAGGGACTTGATTCTAATCGGGTTGCGCTTTTGGTAGCAGTTATAGATAAATATTTAGGTATACCTCTTTCCTACAACGACATTTACGTGAACGTTGTTGGAGGAATAAAGCTTAACTCTCGCGAAAATGATCTCTCTGTTATCGCTTCACTTTTAAGCTCTTATTATCAGATCCCTATCCCAAGCGACACTTTGTTCCTTGGGGAGGTTGGGCTCACAGGTGAAGTTCGATCAGTGCCCATGATGGAGATGCGCCTCAAGGAGATTGCCCAGATGAATTATAAGCGCGTAATCACTTCAAAAAGGGCCGCAGATGACCTTAGGGATAAATACAAGGTACAGCTCTTAGGTATCAGCAAAGCTTCAGAGCTCAAAGACCTACTGTTTAAATAAAGTCCCGTAAACTTTACAGGCATTATTTTAAATCCCTTCACTTCCATCTAAGTTGGGAACATTCATGTCATTAATAAATGGAGCCTTTATGAAAACCCTTATTCTCGTCTCGTTACTTGCAGCTTCTTTCAACTCTTTTGCTACTTGTGAAGTTATGGATGAGAATGTTCCTTCTTATTGCGAAGAAGATGTAAAACCTGTTCCGCGCACGGAAGAAATCACTTGTTCTCCGGACGCCGAAGTCGTGATTGCTCAAATTTCTGCAAAGAAGACTTGTGCAGAAGCTTCGAAGCTTGCCGAGACTTGTGCCTGGGGATCATCAATCGATGTTCAGATCGCCGGTGCTGCTGGGGATGTTTGTTTAAAAGAAGGTGGAAAATTATCAAAAGCAGATACTGCTCTTTTAGATAGAATGAGTGCACGCTGTGTAAAAGCGTATAGCAATCAGCAAGGAACGATCTACCGTTCAATCAATGCATTTTGCCATCTAAGTGCGATTGAATTTATTGTTAATCTTTTAAATCCAGAGAATCAGGGTTAGTAATAGTGGGGACCTTCGGGTCCCCTTTTTTTAGAGATAAAGTTTCTTAATTGTTTTGTCCCACAAATCTTTCTTCTTTCCGTAGTACGCTTCTTTCTCTTCCTTAAATTCTTTTTCTAGCTTCCAGAATTTCCCCATATCTTCAATAGAGAGATCACCTCGACCAACCAGGCAGCCGATGGCGACACCAAATGCCGTTGTATCCGTAACCTGCGGACGAAGAATCGTCTTCTGAGAAAAATTTGACTGTATTTGCATTAAGAGATCGTTCGATGCGGCTCCACCGTCGACTCGAATATCATTGAGGTGATCAAAATCTTTTTTAAAACTCGAGACTGAATCATTCACAGAGAGAGCAATCCCTTCAAGGCAAGCGCGGGCGATGTGACCATTATGGGTATCGCGTGTAAGACCAACGATGGCGGCCTTGGCCTCAGAGTTCCAATAGGGAGTTCCAATGCCAGTAAAAAATGGCATAAAAAGAACATTTTCCATTTGAGAGAGATCTTTCACTTCCATGGCAAGATCCGTAACCTCTGGAGCGGATTTTATACTTTTTAAATTATCTCGCAACCACTGAACAGCTGCACCGGCAATATAGGCCGAGCCTTCGAGTGCATAAACTTTACGACCTCGAAAAAAATAAGCTGCGGTCGTGAGGAGTCCCGTTTTTGAGTGAACTATTTTTTCGCCAATATTAAGAAGAAGAAACGCGCCTGTTCCATAAGTACATTTTAAATCTCCTTCTCGAACGCAGGCCTGGCCAAAAAGGGCTGCTTGCTGATCTCCAAGAATAGACAAAATGGGAATGCCATCAGGAAGAAAAGCACATCCCTTTGTTTCTCCAAAGTGCGCAAAAGACTCTTTGATCTCTGGAAGGAAATCTTTTGAAACACCAAAAAACGTCAAGAGCTCATCGTCCCACTGGAACGTTTCAAGATTCATGAGCATGGTGCGAGAGGCGTTTGATGGTTCCGTCGCAAAAGAATTCCCGGAGCTCAGACGATAGAGAAGAAAGGTATCAATAGTAGAAAGCAGTAAATCTTTTCTTTCTGCTGCTACTTTGACTGCTGGAACCGAATCGATGAGCCAGCGCATTTTTGTACCAGAAAAATAGGGGTCCAAGGGGAGGCCCGTTTTTTTTCGAAGATCTGTGTAGTTTGAGCGATGTTCTTCACACCAAGATGATGTTCTTCGATCTTGCCAAACGATCGCATGATGAAGAGGTTTTCCTTTTTTGTCATACGCACAGGTTGTTTCTCGTTGATTGGTGATACCAATCGCTTCAATTTTTTTGGGATCAATCTTTTGCCTCTGCATAAGAGTTGAAACGGATGTCTCAACAGATTTCCAAATGTCTTCGAGGTCGTGCTCCACCCACCCTGGCTTAGGATAGATCTGCCTATAATCAACTTTTTCTTTATCAATAACTTTGAGAGTTTTCGAATCAATCAAAAGGGAGGTCGAGCCTGTGGTGCCTTGGTCAATGGCGAGTATGAAATTCATGCTTCTATCCTTAGAATGCTGATTACCTAAGTCTAACGGTTGTTTGGCCGGGTTTATCATTGATGATGAGATTGGCGTAATACTGCCAGTATTTTCCCAAGTTTCGGTTCATTAGAGTCACAAATCCAAAGGAGATTCCCGCAATGGCCACCAGCAGAAGAATAAATTCGACGAGTGCCTGCCCCTTCTGGCGTAGGAGGCGAGTACGACGACGAAATTTTAGTGACAACTTTTTCCAGGTCTTCATAATACGTTTTAACTGGGGTAGTATCTTTTAACCTTTATGGATAAAAGAACAAAAAAACTTATCCCATTTCTCCTCTTTATTTTAACCTTCACTGGGTTTCTTTCCACACAAATTGTTTGGAACAGTCTAAAGCTTAAGGCCGATGAAGTCGGTCGGGATAAACAAAAATTTCCCGTTTACGAGTCAGCTTTCCAAGCACTTAATTTAACGACCACCAAGGGTAATTCGATAGATTTAAAGAGCGAAAAGGCTCCTATCGTGGTCCTCAATTTCTGGGCATCTTGGTGCCTTCCTTGTCTCAAGGAGCTTCCTGGGCTCTCTCAATTTCAAGAGAAGTACAAAGGGCGCGTGAGAGTGATTGGCATTAACGGGGACGAAGACAAGCCTGAAATGGAAATCAAGAAAATCGAAAATAAGTACAACCTGTCTTTCGAATCCGTCATTGATTCAGATAGTAAGATTTCGGATAAGTTTCTTATAACTTCTAATCCTACCACTATTGTGTTTTCAAAAGGCAAAGCTTTTTTTGCAGTTGAAAAACAACATGATTTTATGAGTCCGCAATTTCTTGAAATGATCGACGCTGAATTAAAGTAACGGTACCGAGAGATTTTTCCCCCAGTGATATGTAATCTCTGACAAAGATTTTGCCTTGAAAAGAGCAAAGCGTGGTTTCATATTTTCTATGATCACGCCCTGATTACTAAATCCTAGAGCATGAGATGCGTTCATCGTGATTCCGCACCAGAGTTCAGCTTGATTAATTTTTAATTGTGCTGCCGAAATAGAAGCCACCATTAAGACGTTGTCACAGTGGCAAGAGCCAGGATTAAAATCAGAAGCGATTGAGACCTTTACTCCATGGTCAAGCATGCGACGAGCTGGAGCGAGAGGCTTGCCCAGAAAAAAAGCCGTTCCTGGTAGAAGTGTAGCAACGGTAGATGAAATCTTTAAAGCAGCAATAGATTCATCCGAAATTTTTAAAAGATGATCCGCGCTGAGGGCCTCCCACTTTGCGGCCAAGGCTCCGCCGCCATTGTCATTTAGCTCATCAGCGTGAATCTTGCGATCTATCCCGAGGGATTTTGCATGACTAAAAAGAGATTCAGTGTCCCCTGTATTGAAATAATTTTTCTCATGAAAAATATCTACAGCATCAATAATCTTGAGAGGAGCGAGTTTTGTCAAAAGGGGAAGCACAACTTCATTCATATAGTTTGAAGAAGAGGTAAAACTTTTTGGCACATCATGTGCCGCCAGATAAGTATTAAAGATTTGAACGCGTGGTTGAAATTTCTTTTTCAAGCGATCAATCACAAGACTTAACTCAAACTCTTTTTCAAAATTGAGTCCGTACCCAGACTTGATTTCAATTGAACCAACACCATAGCTGGCAATCTGTTCTATGCGAAAACTGGCGGATTGAAAAAGTTCCTCCGCCGTTGAGAGATTCGTTTCTTTCATTGAAAAAAGAATTCCTCCTCCACGCTTGGCGATTTCTTCATAGCTCGTTCCGTTTAATCGGTCTGCATATTCTTGTGAGCGATCCCCACCAAAGATGAGGTGAGTGTGGGAGTCGACCAATTCCGGAGTCAGGATATGGCCCTTGAGATCAAAGGTTTTTTCTTGAACGAATTCAACCGGAAGTTCAGAATCTTTTCCCACCCAGAGAATGTGGTTCTCATCAAAAACGATGGCACCGTCATCAATGAGGGATAAATCTTCAGGTTTAAGATTTCTTCCATCTTTTTGATGGGCACTCGCAAGAGTCAAAATTTGATTGAGATGGCGGTAAACTTTCATAAATCCATTATGCCACGGTCATCACTATTTCAAAAGCCCGGACAGGATATTCGCGACACGGATGGGCCCGCACTTAGATTCATCTTGCCCAAGCATTATTTTTCCATCTTCAAAACGTCGATTTTGGTCTCTAGAAAAGGGAGTGATTTGATTATTTCGGGTGATAATTTGTACAATGTTGGAGAAAGACAAGTTGGATCCAAGTCTTTTCTTAATCGCCTCATCTAGGATATCCGTAAGCCAGTAAATCTTGTTTCGCTCACGAGTAAGGATTTCAGGAGTTACAATTGTTGTACTACGTAATCGTTCTGGGTACGGAAACCGATCATCCATCCATAGGATGTTGCCAAGTTGTGAATCGGAAGCAAAACCTTTTACATCTTCAATAAGAACTACATCATCTAAAACGGGATTAATCTTCGTTAGATCTTTTTTAAACCTCTCGCTAAACCTTCCTTCCTTTCCAGTTGGTACCAAGTCAGTACGGCCAAAGACTCTTGATCCTGCGAGGTCAATAAGTGAACTACCGTCAGAGAGTTTGATCGCTGAAAGAATTGCTTTATTTCGAGTAACACTCCCCCCGCTATAAAAAGACACCCTCACGTGACCCAGGGCCTGTTCGCTTTTCAATCTTCTCATCAGACTCTCGAGACCCTCATAAATTCTGTATCTCTCATTTTGTTCGACCATGACAGGTCCTCCCATTAAATCGAAAACGGGATTATTTTGAATATCTAGAGCTTGATCTTTGTAGGCGATGGAAAGCGTACCTTTGCTAGAGTTTAGAGGATCTGCCAGAAGATCACCCTTAGGCCCTTGTTGGATTCTCGTTAAAATGGTTTGGTCGATATCAAATACAATATCAATAGGAAGAGTAGCGAATGCACCCTGAATAGAGATGAAAATGAAGACGACGAGAAGACGTACCATCGGTGTCTTCTCGTCAGTTTTTATCATCTGATTTAAATTAAAAGCGAACGAGTCGGAAATCTGTCTAAACTTTTAACACTTTTACAGAGAGGGAAATTTAATTTTCGTCGTTGGGGCCTTCGCGATATCGAGAGCTATATCGTATCCAGCATCTGCATGACGAACAATTCCCATTCCTGAATCAGAATTGAGCACGCGTGATAGACGAACATCCATTTCTGGAGTTCCGTCACAAACGATAACCATTCCTGAGTGCTGAGAGTAACCCATCCCTACACCACCACCATGGTGGAGCGAAATCCAGCTCGCACCATTGTTGATGTTGATCATAGCGTTCAAAAGAGGCCAGTCAGAAACCGCGTCTGAGCCATCCTTCATGGCCTCAGTCTCACGGTTTGGACTTGCAACCGATCCACAGTCAAGGTGGTCACGACCAATTACAATTGGTGCTTTTACTTTTTTCTCACGAACTAATTTATTAAAAAGAAGGGCCGCTTTCTCTCGGTCACCATATTTAAGCCAGCAAATACGCGCAGGAATTCCCTGAAACTTAACCATCTTCTCTGCTTTATCAAGCCAGTTGAGCATGGATTTATTTTCTGGAAAGAGTTCGCGAAGGGCATCGTCAGTAACTTTTATGTCGGCCGGATCACCCGAGAGGGCCAACCACCGGAAGGGACCAGAACCTTCGCAGAAGAGAGGACGAATATAGGCCGGAACAAATCCTGGAAATGAGAACGCATCTTTTACGCCAACTTTTTCTGCACCTGCGCGAAGGTTGTTTCCGTAATCAAATACGTGTGAGCCTTTCTTCTTAAAGGCAATCATCACGCGAATGTGTTGCCCCATCGTTTCATTTGAATATTGAGTATATTTTGCGGGATTAGATTTTCGAAGATCATCTGCTTCCGCCATTGTCATTCCCGCTGGAACATATCCGTTCAAAGGATCATGGGCCGAGGTTTGATCGGTGACAAGATCAGGAACGATTCCTTTATCTAAAACGTATTCAAAAAAGTCGACAGCGTTTCCAACCACCCCGATAGAAATTGCTTCATTGTTCTTTTTTGCCGTCAGAGCAAGCTCAATGGCCTCATCAAAATTTTTCGCCAGGACATCGAGGTATTTCGTCTTTAATCTTTTTTCAATCCGGGTGATATCAACGTCGCAAGCAAGGCAAACACCCTCAGCCATTTTAACGGCAAGAGGTTGAGCTCCGCCCATGCCACCAATGCCTGCGGTAAGAACGAGTTTACCTTTGAGAGTAGAGTTTTCTCCCCAGTGCTTTCGTGCCGCTGCCATAAATGTTTCGTATGTGCCTTGAAGGATTCCTTGAGTTCCGATGTAGATCCATGAACCGGCGGTCATCTGGCCATACATCATTAGGCCTTCATCTTTTAATTTATTAAAGTGTTCCCAATTCGCCCATTGTGGAACGAGATTTGAGTTAGCAATCAAAACGCGCGGACCTTGTGGGTTACTTGGAAAAACTGCGACTGGTTTTCCAGACTGAACGATTAACGTTTCATCGTTCTCAAGATTTTGGAGTGCCTTGATGAGGTCGTTTAGCGCTTTATGATTTCGGGCCGCTTGACCGTTTCCACCGTAGACAATTAAATTATCGCGATCTTCGGCAACATCAGGATGAAGATTGTTCAATAGACAGCGTAGAGCTGCTTCTTGATGCCAACCCTTACACGTGAGTTTGTCGCCAGTGGGTGGGAGTGGGATGTGATTTGTTGTCATGGTTTTCCTTAAGCGAGTGGGCCAATAACGGCTTCAACTTCGCGGACGATTTCATCAGTTTGAATGAGTCGTGTGAGGTATTCGATGTCTTTATGGAAGGCCCGGTCTTCCTCGATAGGAAGAACGTGTTTACGAACGAGGGTCATAACTTTTTCAAGTGCAGGAGAGGTTTTCATTGGACGTAAGAACTCGAGTCCTTGGGTGTTACATAATAGTTCAATGGCAAGACCGTGCTGAACGTTGTTGATGACTTCATGAAGCTTTCGACCAGAGGTTACACCCATCGACACGTGATCTTCTTTGTCAGTAGAGGTTGGGATTGAATCGACTGAAGCTGGATGACAGAGATATTTATTCTCGGATGCGAGGGCGGCCATGGTGACGTGGGCGATCATGAGCCCAGAATTTAAACCAGAATTTTTTGTGAGGAACGCGGGAAGATCAGAGAAGTTCGGATTCATCATCTTCTCGACTCTTCTCTCAGCGATACTGCATATTTCTGCCATTCCCATCGCCAGATAATCCATCATCAGGGCAAGTGCCTCTCCGTGAAAGTTTCCACCAGAGATGACATCTCCTGTTTCAACAAAGACAAGGGGATTGTCTGTGACAGAATTGAGTTCAATTTCTAAGACTTCTTCAGCATGGCGAAGAGTTTGTCTGCAGGCCCCGTGGACTTGAGGAATGCACCGAAGTGAATATGGATCCTGAACTTTTCCATCTTCTTTATGTGAGTTGATGATCTCAGAACCTTTAATAATTTTTAAAAGGTTGCGAGAGACATCGAGCTGGCCTGGCTGGGGTTTTAAAAGTGAAATACGCTCATCGAAAGCGGATGCAGTTCCTCGAACAGCATCGAGGGTGAGGCAAGAAATAATATCGGCTTGTTTAACAATCCTTTTGGCATCGACGAGAGCGAGGCAGCCTAGGGCAAGCATTACTGAGGTGCCGTTAATTAACGCCAGACCATCTTTAGGACCGAGTTTTGCGGTAACAAGTCCTGCCTGATGAATGGCAAAATCAGATCGAAAAATTTTACCCTCGTATTCAACTTCGCCTTCTCCAATGAGTGCCAAAGCAACGTGGGATAATGGAGCAAGATCTCCTGAGGCACCAACGCTTCCTTTTTCAGGAATAACGGGAGTGATGCCCAGATTAATAAAATCCAAGAGGAGTGTAATCGTTTCGGGAGTAACACCAGAATATCCTTGGATCAAACAATTCGCCCGTGAAAGCATGATCGCGCGAGAGACTTCGCGGGAAAAAGGACGACCCACTCCGGTGCAATGAGACCGAATGAGATTATACTGAAGTTGTTCCAGATCTTTGGTTTCGATTTGTTTTGAAGCGAGAGCACCAAACCCAGTGTTGATTCCGTAAACGGGCTTTCCTTTTTTTACGATATCTAAAACAAGGGCCCGGGATTTTTTCATCTTCTCAAGAGAGTCAGGAGCAATTGAGAGTTTAACTTGTCCCACCTTGGCGCGAGAAATATAAGTCAGCTCTTCAATAGTGAGATTTTTTCCAGTAAGTTCAAACGTTTTCATGGAGAGCCTTAGCGGAGTTTATTCACGCGTGAGAGATAGTCTTTATTTGGTTCAGAAAAAATATAGTTTCCGGCCACAAGGTTATTCGCCCCGGCCTGAATGAGGTAACCAGAGTTCTGGTCGTTAATTCCACCATCAACTTGAATCTGAAATTTAAAATTATTTTCGTGGCGGATTTTATCAAGAGCAATAACCTTATCGACAATCTCTGGAATAAATTTCTGCCCCCCAAAGCCAGGGTTAACACTCATCAAGAGAACAAGATCGACTTTACCCCAAATGTAATGAGGAACAGCAGATAGTGGTGTTGATGGGTTCAATGAGATTCCACATGAGGGGTAGTGCTCTTTTACTTTCGCGATCAATCTGTCGTGGTGAACTTCGGCTTCCCAGTGGAAAGTAAAATTATGAAGACCGACGTTTTTAAAGGAGTCGATATAAGCATCTGGGTTTGTCACCATGAAGTGAGCATCAAGCTTGTGGGTAGAAATAGTTTTTACTTTGTTGAGCACGGGCTCTCCAAAAGTAAGGTTTGGAACAAAGTGGCCGTCCATCACATCAAGGTGAATCCACAGATCATCAATACTATTGAGCCTTTCAAGTTCCGTTTTAAGTTCCAAGAAATTAACCGACAGTATGCTTGGAGCAATTGTAATCGACATTTTTATTCCTTCCCGGTGCTGATAACAATTTCAGTTTTAATACCATTTAAAAGTTCTCGGTCAGAGCAGGCTTTTTTGCCTTCAAGCTGAACTTCAGAGAGGCGAAGGGATCCATCAAGGCAACCAACGATGAGTGACCCCATATCGTTTGAGGATTTCCCTGGAGCAATTTTTGCATGATAGTTTTCAGCAATAAGGACTTTGAGGCGTTTTCCGTTGAGAAAACAATAAGTCCCTGGCCAGGGATCGAGAGCACGGATCAAATTTAAAATGTCGCTTTTGTTTTTATGTGCAAAGTCTAAGAGGCCATCTTCTTTTTTTAATGTCGGAGCAAATGAAACCTTCGCTTCGTCTTGGGTGGTCTGAGTAACTTTTCCATCCAGAAGTTTAACGATGAGATCATTCATGGCAAGGGCGGCCTGATACTTAAGGCGAGTATAAAGTTGACCGCCGTTTTCAGTTGGAGCAATCGGCACTGTATGGAAGTGAACCAGATCTCCCGCATCCATTTTTTTTACCATCTTCTGAATCGACACACCCGTTTCAGTATCGCCTTTCATCAAGGCGTATTGGATGGGAGCAGCTCCGCGATACTTCGGAAGTATTGAAGTATGAATATTAAAGCAACCAAGCTTCGCCACATTCAACATCTCAGCACCCAAAAACTGAGCGAAGGCGAGAACAACCATAAAATCTAAGTCTTCATTTTTTAATTTTTCTAACAGGCCTGGCTCTTTATTCACATTCTCGCATTGGACGAACGGGATTTTTTTTGCTTTCGCGTACTCAATGACTTCAGGAGATTTTAATTCCATACCTCTACCGGCGGGACGATCAGGCATCGATATAACAAATCGTAGATCAATGTGAGGATGATTAGCGAGAAGATCTAAAGTCGGAACAGAGAAGTCTGGAGTTCCGCAGAATGCGACTCGGAACTTTTTCATCGCGAAGCCTTCTCTTTGATCATTTTCTTTTTATAGAAATTCTTCTTCAGGTTACTCAGGCGTTCAATAAAGACGACTCCATCGAGGTGGTCATTTTCATGCTGAATACAAATTGAAAGCATGTCATCTGCTTCAAGTTCCTGATACTCACCTTTCAGATTCTGATATTTCACATGAACTGTTAAATGACGTTTTACTTCTTCGTAAACACCAGGGACTGACAAACAACCTTCTTCATACGTGGTCGTTCCACTTGTTCCGGTGATCACTGGATTAATTAAAACTTTTGGATTGAAGCCTGAGAGCCTCCATTCTTCTTCGCCGCGTGCATTCGTGATTTCTTCTCGGTCATAGTCCACATCAAGAACGAAGAGGCGAATACTCTCTCCGACCTGGGGAGCGGCGAGACCAATTCCAGGAGCATTGTACATCGTGAAAAGCATGTCTTTCACGAGCTTCTCTAGCTTTGGACCAAATTCAGTGATTGTTGCCGCCTTCTGAGAAAGGATCGGATCTGGATATGTAACGATCTGGAGTTCTTCTCCAGAGAGCTTATATTTTTCTAAGTTCATGGGATTTTTATAGCACAGGGAAAAGTGAAATTAAATTGAGAGTTTGCGGTTCTTTACGAATGAATAGATGATAAATAGCGTAAAGAAAAATGGAACGATTCCAGTTGCGACCACGGGTGGGAGCTTCCCTGATTTACCAAAGGCAACCGCCCAGCTGTAAAGTACCCAAAAGACGACTGTTGTGAGCAAAGTAATGACTACGTTCATTCCAAATGAACTTGACCGCCGATTTGGGTTAAAAATTGTCGATACCGGCAGCATCGCAAAAACGAGACAGGCCAGGCTCAAAAAAATCTTATTCCAGATAATGACCTGGTACTCTTCGATATTAATGCCTGTTTTAGACAGTTTTGAGATGAATTGCTGAAGTTTGAAAAAATTTAGAGTCGTGAGATCGGCTTCGAATTCTCCAAAATCCTCAGGCCCCTCATTGAGGCTTAGATTGACCTCTTTTCTTTTTTGGCTTCTAGGGAAAACCGAATTATCTAAACTTGTGAAGTCTTCCACATCTTTTAGCTGCCATTCTTTCGGCCTAAGGTACAAAGCCTCTTTCGCCTTCATGATTTTTACACTGGTATTTTTGGGTGAGAAAAAATAAATTTCAAAGTCGTTGAGAGACTTTTTTTTGCGGTCGAAATAAGCAAAGGACGCGAAGTACCCATCAGACTTATACCAGAATTTGCCCCCCTCAACTGAGCTTCGAGTGAGGTATTTGCCTTCGTTTTCGCGACTTTTTTGAATCTCATTACGTTTTACACGATTGGCGAGTGGTTCAAGGTAGGCGAGATTTAAAAATTGCACTACGACGATTGTTGAAGAGCAACACATGATCAAAAAATAGATCTGGGCGTAGGAGTATCCGGAAGCCAGAATGGAGATGAGCTCAGAGTGAGCTTTCAGTTTATTAAAAGAAAAAATAGTCGCAACAAGGCAACAAATCCCAATCATCTTGCTCATGAGATCGGGCATTTTAAGCAGGTATTCAAGTAAAACGTCTTGAGAGTTTTTCCCTTGAAGAAATCCATTGATCAAATCTGCAGTCGAAATAAGCAAGAAAAAAACGAATACCGCTCCAATATAGGCCTTGAACCATTCTTTAACGATGATGCGAGATAAGATCAACATCACTTAAGTATAAGGGGGAGAATCACCTTTGAAAATAAAAGGAGTGCTGGTTTAAGCAGAACAGTCGAGAAAAGATGCACAATCTGATTGTTTTCCCATTTTGGTACAATGACAGAGGAATGGCGGTAGTAAATACCAACCAGGTTCTGTCCCCAGTTTCGTTCCAGGAGCCAATCTTTGAATTCTCGAAAATCTTCTGTCACCGGATTTAAGTCCCCAAAACAAAAAGTCACAACGTAACATTTCTTTGATTGAACAAAAATTTGCTGATAGGCCGCTCGAAAGGCTTCAGGATTTTTGAATGCAGTTTTCTTTAACCACTTACGAATCAGCTCTGAGTTAACGACTTGATAGGGCTGATTTGCCGAGAAATGAACAAACTGATCAAGGCATTTTTGAGATTCCGCATGGAACTTTTCATGAGCATCATACATCCGAGCCATTTCAAAATAAATGTGACTCATCATGAGCATTTCCGTGACTTCTTTTTTGGGATCAAAATGAGTAATGCGAAGGGAGTAGATATCTTTGGCACGTTTTGCCTCAGCGAGAGTCTTTAAGTAATCAGTCCACTTGGCCAAAGCATTTCCCCAGTCACTGAGATCCAGTGACTCTTTTCCGAAACGAACGGTCGTGATTCGATTCTCATACTTATGTTTTAAGATGAGATTCTTTTCCCTTTCTTCTCTTGCTGCACGTCCGGTTTTATGGGCCATGCATTCCTATCGGAAAGTGCTTAAAATTTTATGATAGCGGATAAAGAAGTGTCGTTCAGGCGTTCTTTTTTATAGAGATATTGATTCGGACCAAAACTGTCGGAAAATTTTTGAGCGAATTCAATTCCGAACCTTGGGCCTACCCAGCTGGCACCCCATCCAGTTCCTCGAAACCCTGTGACGTTGTCAGCGAATTTTCCTCCGCGTATAAAAAAATCTGAATAGACATTGGCCTGCAGGGCAGCACTCCAAAGATTTTTTTCACGGACGTTTTTTGAATACTGCGTACCGACGTCACCAATAAAAAGAAGATTTTCTATGATTTGGTATTGAATACCGGCCAAAAACCTTTCATCACCAGTATTTGTACGCGTTGGATCGACGATCACCATCCCAAAAGAAAGTGTTTCATCAATAATGTAAGTTGATCCAAGTCGAAGTTGGTGGTGAACACGGAAATGATCATTATATTTATTTTTCGGAAGCCTATCTTGAATGTAGTTATAACTGACACCCACAGCTGCATCGCTTCCCATTGGAGCAGCCCCGTGAAGAACTAAACGGTCACGGTTATAACCGTTTTCACTTTGTTGAATGTAAGATGCCCCACCTTTTATTGGACCAGAATTGTCAGATACAAAGTACCCATTTGAACCTCTGCCGCGGTCGTAACGATCGTTGTTTGCTTTGCGATCAGAGTTTTCATTTTTTATTGAAGCCCTGTAAGACTGGACGGAGGCAGATCCAGTATCAAAAAATGCCGCAGACGCGGGGTTTAAAATGGCCGCTTCAGTGGATAAAATACTGGCGATTCCCGCACCTGCCGTGGAGTTTAGGCGAGTGGTTTGGAAATCTCTAATTTGAGACCAAACATGGCCCGTGAGTAACAACGCTGATATAGTAATGATCTTCTTCATAAAGAAAAATGTAGAGAAAAAAACTCTCGAAAACAAGGACATTTGTGAAAATTAGAAAGGCCATCATTCCGATTGCCGGCAAGGGAACAAGATTTCTTCCGGCCACTAAAGAAATTGCTAAAGAAATTATCCCTATCATCAACGTTCCTATGATCCATTATGTGGTCAAGGAAGCCGTAGATGCGGGTGTTGAACAAATAATTTTTGTGACGTCATCTGGAAAGTTTTCTGTTGAGGACTACTTTGACCGTAATCAGGAACTCGAAGCTTTTCTTGAACGCAACAATAAAACCAAAGAACTAGAACTTATTCGAAATATTGGCTCCATGGTTAATGTGACCGCCGTTCGCCAAAAAGAGCAGTTGGGCCTCGGCCACGCCGTCCTCATGGCAAAAAGCATGATCGCAGATGAGCCTTTTGCAGTTCTGCTGGGCGATGACATTGTGATAAATCCAAAACCCGCGATTCAGCAGCTCATGGAAGTTTCAGTCGCAAACAATGGATCCGCAGTGATTGGAGTGATGGAAGTTCCCAATGCAGATACAAGTAAATATGGAATTGTGAAAGGCGACTTTATTAACGAGAGAACTCTTCGCATGACGGGAATGGTTGAGAAACCGAAACCCTCCGAAGCCCCGACAAATCTAGCGACTCCTGGTCGATACATTTTAACTCCAGATATTTTTAGTATTTTGGAAAAAATCCCTCGAGGGGCAGGAAATGAATATCAGCTGACGGATGCGATCAATGTTCTTTGCCGTGAAAAAGACGTCTTCGCTCATAAGTTTGAGGGCGAGCGCTATGATACGGGAAATATTTTTGGGTACCTCGACGCGACGGTTGATTTTGCGTTGAAAGATCCTGAGATTAAAGAAAAGTTTTTAGAGAGTCTGAAGTATCGTCTCAATAAACATGGAATTAAAATATGATGAAGTTTTTGGTCTTAGGATTTATATTTTCAACCGTTGCACAGGCCTATGTGCCAACTTTGGAGTCTCTTTTTCGTCACGGTGGAAATCCAGATGTCACAGCCAACGGAGTTGTTCTCAACTTGATGGTGAAAAAAATTAGTCCTGCAGCTGTTGCGGCAACAACGGTTCAGGATGCATCTCTGCTCCAAGAAACGAGAGCGGAAGATTTTTATAAGCTCTATTTCACAAAGTCATCAAGTGACTCCATGAAGCTCGCTCAAACTCGATATACCAATGCTAGTTACGCTGACAACACTCTAGAAAATAAAATATATTATCCAAACTTCAGTGCCTACACCATCAAGGCCAATGTAGAGAATGTAGAGAGAGGTTTATTCTTTGCTCTCATGGATTCGCTTGTTTTTAACAGTGGTTCACATTTGGTAAATTATCTTAAGAGCCTTGGTGTTCCAGCAAAACTTAATACGGAACTTATTAACAGAGAAAAAATTGAGTATTTAGCAAACTATAAGCGATATTTACTTTTGATTAACAGAGACCGCAATGCTCGGAAGTCAGAACCAAATCCATTACATCCAGAGGATCCGGTCGCTCGTGCGCGTATTGAATCTGTGATGTCAGGTCCCATGTACACCGACAATAAACAAGTAAAACTTGGAACTGATGATGGTGAAATGGCCTGGGTTGTTGACGCCGGTAATTTTAGTGCCGTCGTTTCATATCGAACGCGCGAAATTTCTAAAATTCATTACAAGTCACCAGCGGGTGAGTTTGAGATGATTTGCAAGGACTACTGGCTTGCAGACGGAACTCATTCGATGCCTCGATTCATCATTGTTCGGTCCTCCGATGGAGAGTCTTATCAGGTCGAAATTAGCACCATGAGACATTACGTGGAAAAAGAAGATGATCTCATTAAACGTCTTACTCGTTGGGATCAACTCCTTCGGGGTAAAGAAAATTCTTCTCCACGCCCGGAGTTCCTCCTGTAATGAAGGTCGCTCGAATTGCCGTCAACTATCCGCTAAAAAACGCGGGCCTCCTTTATTTTTTTGAAGGGGAGCTCGAGCGCGGACAAGTTGTAGAAGTTCCACTCGGCAAGAGATCATCTCAAGGGTGCGTACTTTCAAACGATGAAAGTCAGTCCGAGGAATTTCATTCGACCCCTCAAGATAAAATAAAATCTGTCATTAAAGTTATTCCGAACTGGAAACTTGAACCTCAAGAGCTAGAGCTCTATGAGTGGATGGCGGGCTATTATCATTACAGCTTAGGCCAGCTTATTTTTGATTGCATGCCAGATCCTTTAAAGCGACCTCGTCCTTTAGAGCAAACCATGGGCCAGGGCAAGGAACTAGAGTTTATCCCAAATCCTACGCAGAAGAAAATCGTTGAGCGAATCAGAGAAGGGCTAGGATCTTTTAATCGTTCTCTGGTTCACGGAGTGACTGGCAGTGGAAAAACCGTTGTTTATCTCGAGCTGATTCAAAAAGTCATTCAGAACGGGAAGAGTGTTCTTTTCTTACTTCCGGAAATTAACCTCACGCCTCAGTTCATCGCAACCTTTGCTCGTTATTTAAACTGTCCGACATTCTCTTATCACTCAGAGATTCCTGATTCTCAAAAATACCAAATTTGGCAGATGGCCCGCTCAATGAAGGGGCCTGCTCTTATTCTGGGTGTGCGTAGTTCAGTCTTTATTCCTTTATCGAATCTTGGATTGATTGTGATCGATGAAGAGCACGACACATCCTTTAAGCAAGATGACCGTTGCCCTTATAATGCGCGAGATGTAGCCACGAAAAAAGCTCAGCTTTTAAATATTCCTATTGTGATGGGGTCAGCGACGCCGAGCCTTGAATCTTATTCTCAGTTTCATAGGCCCGCTCAGACGCCTCATCTTTTTGAAATGAAGGATCGTGCTGGCGATGCTTTTCTTCCAGAGGTCACACTCATTGATGCCCGAGAAAAGGGAAATAAAGAAGATGATATCTGGCCTTTAGTTCCTAAATCCATTGAGGCCATCAAGTCGGCTTTCTCGCGAGACGAGCAGGTTTTGGTCTTTGTAAATCGTTTGGGTTTCGCTAACTATATTCAGTGCCGTGCTTGCGGACATCAATTTGCTTGCCCTAACTGTTCAGTGACTCTTCGTTTTTACAAAAAGAAAAACCAACTCGCCTGTCACTACTGTGATTATAAAGAACCGATGCCGGGTGAATGTCCGGCCTGTGGAAACTTAACACTTTCACAAAAAGGCTTCGGTACAGAGAAAGTTCAAGAAGTGCTAGAGAGACTTTTTCCGGATAAGCAGATTGATCGCTTTGACCGCGATGAGATAAAAAACTTTAAGCAGCTTGAACAACGTCTTGATGATTTTCACTCGGGAAAAATTCACATGATGGTGGGTACGCAAATGCTTTCAAAGGGTCACAATTTTGAGAAAGTAAAACTCGTTTTAATTTTAGGGATTGATAGTCAGCTTAATTTTCCGGACTTCAGATCATCAGAAAGAGTTTATCAAACACTGACTCAGGTTTCCGGCCGAGCTGGGCGGTATTCAAAAGACGGCAAAGTCATGATTCAAACATTGAATCCTGAAAGCTCACTCTTTCAAATTGTTAAAAATCACGACTTCCATCAGTTTTATGAAGATGAAATTAAAGTGCGCGAGTTATGTGACTGTCCTCCATTTAAGAGGCTCGTGATGATTCATTTCACCTCGCGCTTTCAAGACAAACTTATCTTGCACGTTAATGATAATGTGGGCCCCATGGCCCGAGACCTGATTCGTCAGCATTTTAGTGACGTCACCCTGTTGGGCCCGAGACCCGCGACCATTGAGCGCAAATCAAACCAATTCACTTGGTCTCTTCTTTTGAAGGCAAAAGACCTCACCCAACTTCATAACTTTTTGAAATCCTTTGAGATGAACTATAAGTCGATGAGTTCAGTCACCTATAAAATCGACGTCGACCCCTACTCAGTCATGTAAACATTTAAGTCTTTGGTCGTACTTTCCGAATAGTTAACTAGGTTTAACTCATTTTTGAGGAATTTATGAAAAAGACGGCGATCCTTTCACTCTCATTGTTGATGTCCTTTTCTGCTCTTGCAAAGAGTGTGAGTGAGGCACTAGAGGATTATCAAAACTCATTTACACCATCATCTTCGGATGCACCAGGTTCAACGCCCGCAAGAACTGCAGCCGTTCGATCCACTGGAGCTGCTTCGGCCTCGGGTGCAAATTTAAGTTGCGATGAGGATGATGAAACAACACTTCCTTTAAAGCGACTCATGCAACTGATGCAATCTCGTTCTCCCGCTTTTAAATTCGATCACGATCCGAGAGCAGGAATTCTTACTGTCTCTTCGCCGAATATTATTGGTAATTGTGCCTCTATGCTCGATTGGACGATGGAGCCCAAAGAGATCAATGGAACTAAATCGTACGTCATTTCGGTAAAGTTTAAAAAAGGTTCTGATTGTCAGCCTGACGGAAGTTGCACATATCAAGTCACAAAAGCTGACGGAACATCGACCAAAACCGAAAAAATGGTTTTCAAACCAACGCTCAATGGATTCGACAAATGTATGGTGGACTCTGGCGCAATTAAAGGTGATGCCGTTGATCCAAATGCCGTTTATCCAGCACGTGTGAGTTATCCTTTTGAAGGCGTCACTGATACGGGAAATGTTCTCTTTGCAGCTCGTGGAAAACCATCTTCAAAAATCAATGCTAAGTTTGGTGATTGGACCATGGTCAATGGTTGTGACTTTTATGAAAATCCTGCTGCCGGTGGCGTGAATGTTTCATCTGCTGCCGATATTGATGCGAGAGCTTTAAGTGATCAGGCCACCGCTCTTCGCTCGTGTCCTGCGAACGAATATCAGAAAGTCGCAGACTTCGTTGACCGCAATGAGAAGTTTGCAGGCGATCTCGCAAACGTCCGTGACCGATTAATCAAAGAAGAAGCTCAAAAAGTTGCGAAAGATATTGCGGATGGGAAATTCAACGAGGAAGATGCAAAAATTCTTGAAGACTTCGAAAAATATATTCTTCAACCAAAAATTGATCGCGTAAAGCAACTCTATGCCGAGCTCCAAAACCTTCAGGGAGATGCACGAGTAGCGAAACAGCAGGAGCTGAACGCAGCGAGAGCAGAGCTTGCGGCCTATACTAATGCTCCATACTTTGTGGCAGCTCAGGTTCAAAAACTTCTTACGATTGGAAATTTTGATGGTGCCACTTCTCTATTTGGAATTCGTGCAGAAGCAGCGATGTACTCTAAGCTTGGAACCAAAGTTGATAACGTCGACGTTAATTTAGATAATATCAACGTTCAGATCAGTCGCTTTCAAGTTGAATTCTCTAAAACTGTTGTTGATGAAAAAGAAAAGTATAGCGTTCGTACTGGTCAGACGACTGGACTAGCTCAGGCCTATGTTGATCGCGCTCAACAATTTCGAGATAACCAAACGACTCGTACAGCAAATTACCGTGATGAAATGCGCTCAGAAATTGCCCGCACAGTTCAGGGTGGATATTGTTTTGTCTACAATCCAAATCCTGCTAAATGTATTGCGGATTCTCAATTACGCGTAAAAGAACTTGCCGATGAGCTTGCAAAGAAAAACGAAGCAGATGCTAAAAGAGCAGTTGAGATGGACTCAAAAGCTCAAGACTATGCCAAGCTTGAAAGAGAAGGACGCGTTTACGTAGCAAAACAAAATGGTGAAACTGTTCCAGAGGAAAAAGCTGAAGATACAAATCTCACACCGACTCGACGTGCAGCTTCTGTAACGACTCCTTCGCCACAATCTAATCCTCAATATGGCGGAAATCAACAACAGCAGATAATGCTCGCAGCTCAGATGCAGCAGTGGAGCCAATACGGTCAACAGCAATCACAATTTCCACAATCTCAGTACCCGCAATTTGGTCAAGGTCAGGGAGGCTACAATGGAGCTCCTACTTATCTTGGTGCTCAGTACGGAGGACAACCGAACTATAATGGAGCTCAGCCTTATTTTGGCGGCCAGTATGGAGGACAACCAAACTTCAACGGAGGAGCTCCAACTTATCTCGGTGGACAATATGGAGGACAACCAAACTTCAACGGAGTTCCATCTTATCTTGGTGGACAGTATGGCGGACAACCAAACTTCAACGGTTACGGCGGGCCTTCTGGATATAATCCTATGATGGCAGGCGGAGCCGGCTACGGAGCCGGCCTCAATTTCTACGGTGGCTTTCGCTAATTAGAATTCTAGCGTTGCACGGAGAGAACCTCCGTGTATGTTGATCAGACTGAGCTTATTTGCTTGGTTAGTGAAAGAATAATAATCCCCAACAAACCAGTAACCGTAGCTACCACTGATAATGACATTCGGATTCCAGCGATAATCAAATCCTGCATCCAACTCATAACCCATGTTGCTAGATTGTTTTTGAGTTGATTGAAATGAATAGTTCTCTTCGTGGTGATAAGCACGCTCTCCGGACTTCGCAGTCTGAAGCGCTTTCGCCATAATCAAAGCACCCTTCCAAGTCCATTTATCTGTCTTGTAATTCGCTTTAAATTTGTAGAACTGAGTATTTGTGATGGATGAATCAAATATTGAGCGACCGCCTTCAGCAAACCCAGGATAGTAATATCGAAACATGAGCTCGGCGATTTGAAAATTTGGATGCAGGTAAGCTGCCTCAAATTTGGAAGTTGAGCCTTTATCCCCGCTTACTTGACCGGCCAAAATACCCATGTCCCACTTGGGATTCAAGTCGTATTTCGCATCGACCATGTAAACGGTTGAGGCAAGTTTTGAATCACCCTGGCTTGAGCCGTAAACGTTTCCGTAAGATCCGGATTGCAGCGATCCTTCTGCAGATACTTTTAACTTATTCCATTTTTTGGAAATGTAGGGCTCGATGACTGTGACTGAAGTCGATCCACGAACTTGATTATCAGCGGTCGTGGTATTCGTAGAGTAAAGAGTCGCTCGGCTTTCAGATGATCTTTTTGCATAAAGAACACTGACCACGAGATCACGATTTTTATTATCGTACTGGGCCGTTAAACCGATTTCGCGAACATCTGAACTACCATTGGCAGTCCCCTGGTTGTTTTGGTTGCTTGATCCTGTGAGGCCATTGTTATAAGAACTGATTTTTGCATAATAAGGCGTAAGACTGAAATTACCGATCGTCATTTGAGCTTCAATACCATCATACATGGTGAAGAAACGGTCCCATGCTTGATTCCCGCCATTCCAAACGATACCCATTCCGTAGTTCTTCGACATGCGCCCTATTTTAACGAGTGCTGTGTCTGCGTAAAGTTCCATATACATTTGATTTAGATTGAGCGCACTTCTTTGAGCAGGAGTCGTATAGAAATAAGTATTGTTGGCCGAACCATTAGCCGTTGCGGTTGAATCTCCACCCGCAAACCCCCCACGCAAGTAACCTGATGAGAGTTCCCCTTTAAGAGTCACACCATCGTTCACAATAATTTGTGGATTCAATTTGAAAATATAAGTTTGGAAGTTAGCACCCTTGTCGCCACTGCGAATACCTTCAGTACCATTGCGAGTTTTTGTTCCGGTAGAATCTGACGGAAGTGGTTTTTCAGTTTGTGTAACGGTGTCAGTGGTGCGACGAAAGTTACTAAGAATTGACGTATCAACACCGAAAACTCCGGTCCAATCAATCGGAAGAGCATAAGCAGAATTAATGCTCAGTGCAGAAAGAGTGACAACGAGAGCGAGACGAAACCTGTTTGCGGTCACAGAGACTCCTAAGACGTGAAGATTAATTTTATGAAAGAAATTCTATAAAATCCCTCTGAATGTGGAAAGCCCGACTTGCAAAAAAGCTTTCAGTAACCTATATTTCCTAGAACGCAAAAGTATCTGTAGGGGTGTCGACAAGTGGTAAGTCAGCAGATTTTGATTCTGCCATTCGTAGGTTCGATCCCTGCCACCCCTACCACCTTTTTTTCCAGGAGTTCAGAGTGAGACGAATTGTCCTTGTCTCGGGTACCTCAAATCCCAATCTCTCGAAGCAAATCTCCGAATTTCTCGACCTTCCCCTTGTAAATCCTCAATTAAGACGCTTCGCTAACGGCGAAATCTACTGCGAAATTGACAAAAACGTTCGCGGTGCAGACGTTTTTGTTATTCAGAGTACGTGTGCTCCCGTGAATGAAAACTTGATGGAGCTCTTGGTGATCATGGATGCACTTAAGCGCGCCTCAGCACTTTCAATTACTGCGGTAGTACCAAGTTACGGTTACTCTCGGCAGGATAGAAAGTCGGCTCCTCGTACACCAATCACAGCAAAGCTTGTGGCCGATATGATGACCGTTGCTGGTGCCTCCCGTGTAGTGACGATGGATCTTCACGCGGGTCAGATTCAGGGCTTCTTCAATATTCCGTTTGATAATATTTTTGCTTCGCCTGTTTTGATGGAATATATCCAGAAAAACCTGAATAGAGATAATCTCATTACTGTGTCACCAGATGCTGGTGGAGTAGAGCGAGTTCGTCATTACGCTAAAAAACTAAATGCTGACCTTGCCCTCATTGATAAACGCAGAACTGGACCAAACGTCGCCGAAGCGATGAACGTGATTGGAGATGTGAAGGGTAAAGACTGTATTATTATCGACGATATGATTGATACCGCCGGTACACTGGTACAAGCCGCGAAGGCCCTCCGTAAAAGTGGTGCCAATAAAATTTACGCCGCAGCTACTCACCCTGTTTTTTCTGATCCTGCCCTCGCACGAATTATTGAGTGTGAAGAACTTGATCAAGTTATTGTCACCGATACGATTCCACTCTCAATGGAAGCTCGTAAGATCGATAAAATTAAAGTCGTAAGCACCGCTGATATCCTGGCGAAGGCAATTCACAGAA
>JBBQGK010000034.1:0-32876 GCA_038322885.1 Bacteriovoracales bacterium
CAATTCTGGTGCATACACAAAGAGTGTATTCAGCGTTGGATTATAAGACAACTACAGATTCACAGAGTGGTCACTGACTCCGTACGAAGCCGTCGAATTTAAACTTAAATCATAAATCGATTTGCGCATGGATGGAGTGAGTCCTGAAAAGCTCAGCAAACATGTACTGACACTCAAAAAACTTATGAGTTCCTCGCGCCCCATAGCGGCTGCGACTCTGACATCTTTGTCTTTTCGAATAATTTTTAGTGAAGAGCCTATTTTAAGTTCCCCGCCGTTGGAGAAAATAACTTTTTTTGCTAAATCGATAAGGACCGCTTCACCAAATGACTGGGTTTGTTTCATGATTAGGACATGATCTTCTCGCATTGTGCCCCAGTAACAAAGGACTCCCATCTCAGACAATGATTGAGCGAGGTAACGTACTAGGATGGCCCGAAAACCCACCATCTGCTCGGTGGTACTGATGTCTTGATGAATCGCGAGATCCCAAAGTGTCTTCCCCATCGGAAACGCCATGAGTCCCACTTTTCTGTAGCAGTAAACCGGAAGACCTTGCTGTAAAGAGAGGACTTCATTTCCGTAGCGATCGAGATCTGAGACATTAATTTGCATTTGCACTCTTGGCGAGGCGTGCTGAATGGAGAGAATACGCGTATGGGCCTTTTGCAAAGAGATTTTCTTTGATTCAGTATCGGCCAATTGTGCAAATCCCATTTCTTGAAAAAGGTGAGAAAATTTAGGATTTAGATCAGCTGTCTGTATTCTCAGAAACACAGGATACTGATGATTTTTGCGATACTGAAAGTAGAGCCAAGTTTTATCCATAAAGACCTCGTCTCTTCTCTTCGGAAGATGGGAAATTTTCATGAAATTTTTAAAGTATTGGGTGACCTGTTTTACTCAACTACTTTGACGCATAAAGTTTGCTTGGAATTAGCCTTTCAAAATCTCTATCTTACAGTAGACTTTCAGGCATAGTGAAAAGTGAAAACCAATACCTCTTTAAGTTCGCATGGAAGAGCATCCGCCGTAATGCTGGTCGAAGTTTTTTCATTGGTTTTTCAGTCTCACTTGCGGTGGTGATAGCAGTTTGGGTCGTTTCCGTTTTTGAGGGATTGAATTTTCAAATCGAAGAGGCCGTCGTCAACACCAACATGGGCTTCTACCAAATCCAGGAACCTTCCTTTGCTAAAACGACTGACTCGGCCCACCCTCGAGAGTTCACCAAAGAGATCGAACAAAAACTTCAAGACAAGCGCATTTCATCCTATTCACCTGAACTCGTTTTAGATTCAAATATCTCCACACCAGAAGGATCGGCGTCTTTAGTTGCCATCGGCATTGATCCCATTCTGCATGGTAAATTCTTGCCTCTCAAAACCAACATAAAGAAAGGTGAGTTCATTTCAGCAGAGGATGAAAATTCAGTTGTGATTGGGGAAGAGCTGGCGAAAAAATTTCAATTTAAACCGGGCGATCAGCTCGTCTTGAATTTCCAAGATGTAAACGGGGAGCTTCGCTCGGAGATTCTGATCATCAAAGGAATTTTCCATTTTAATAGTGAAAGCTTCGAAAAGCGTTTTATCTATCTTTCGCAGAAAGCTTGGCAAAAAATTTATCTCAACCATGATAGTGGAAAAATCTTTTTCAATCGTATTCCGATGGTGACCCCTTCCCTCGCCGCGGGTGAATTTATTTACAAGCTCTTTCCTGAAAGTGATCTCAAGGTCAAAACCTGGAAAAATCTCAACCCCGAGATGGCCGTGGTCTTAGAATTTCACGACGGGATCATACGCTTTTTCTTTCTGGTCATCGGTATCACAGTTTTGATGACTATCCTCACTCCGGTCCAGATGCTTTGGCAGGAAAGATTTAAAGAGCTCAAGATGCTGACGATCCTCGGGGTGTCCGTAAAAAAATTCTGGAAGATTGGAATATTTGAAATTATTCAAATGATTTTTGTCTCAAGTATTCTCTCACTCGTTTTTCTTGTTATTGTCATCGGCATACAAAGTAGGACGGGAATCGACTTCAGATTCTTAAACGATGGAGTTGCTATAGATCGCGCGGGTATCAAACTTCCTGGTATTATTTATCCGCTGTTGACTCAGGCACGGATCTTTAGTGTTTTTCTTTTCGTTATTTTCGTCTTGGGTTTTAGCTACATTTGGTCAATCCACCGTACACTTTTACGCTTTAAGGTTGAGCAATGAACCAGTTCGCCTTCCTTGTGAAATTCAGTTACCGAAATCTCTGGCGAAATCCGAAGCGAACTTTCATCATGCTCGCAAGTCTTGTGATTGGAACGGGATTCATTCTCTGGGACTTAAACTTTTCCGAATCCGGCTCAAAAGAAATGATGAAGCGATTTCTAGTTCAGTATCAGGGCAATTATCAGATCACCAATATTGATTACTATGACGTCAAAAACCGAAAATCGGTCAACAACTATAAAACGCTCAGCGACGATAAAATTTCCGACAAATCCCTCTTTGAACTCACCACCAAAAGAGTCACTGCACCTGTGTTTATATCTGGTGCCAGCAAAACGCTCGGGGTTTTACTATCTGGTTTAGATATTAAGCGAGAGCTCGAACTCTCTAAGCTTAATGAGATGGTCAAAGTCGGCAATTTCTTAAGCGCAGATGGAAACAAAGAAATTATCCTGGGTAAAAAATTGGCGGAAAGAATCAACGTTAAAATTGGTGAAGAAGTTGGTGTCATAGGCCAGGCCTTGGACGGATCTGTTGCTAACGATCTTTTTAAGGTCGTGGGCCTTCTCGACTTTGGCGGGGGAGATCTTGAGGAATCACTCGCTTTCACGCAGCTCTCAACCGCCCAGGAATTGATGGTGATGCCACCAGAGAATTATCACCAGCGAGTGAGCTTTGACATGTCGGAGAAGCCTCTTCCTGAGCTTGATGGAGTCGCTGTGACAAGTTGGGAGACTCTGTTACCAGAAATGAGTGTCTCCGTTAGGTTCATTGATAAATTCACGTGGCTCATTTGTATCATCATCATGGTCGTCGTGAGTCTTGGACTCTCAAACACTCTCATGATCACTTTCCTCGAGCGAGAACAAGAATTCCAATCTCTCAATATTATCGGCGCACGAGCAAGTTGGATCACAAAGTCCCTTCTCATAGAAGTTTTCTTGCTCGGAACTCTGGCGATTATTTTTGGTGATATGCTAGGTTGGTTTTTAACCTATCTCTGCCACATTTATCCCATCAACATCGCCATTTTTACCAATGGTAAACCCATCATCATGGGTGGAATGGTCTTAATGCCGACAGTACGACTGTACTCAGTCGCGAGATACTACTGGGAAGTCCCTTTAATGATCTATTTATTTATCGCCCTTACGATGATCTGGCCCATGATTCGTGTGGTCCGCAGGAGTTCGCATGCAATTTGAAATGATGAATGTGAGTAAGGTGTATCAAGCATCCGAAGAAAATAAAGTCTACGGTGCAAAAGATATTAATCTCAAAATTGAGTCTGGAGATTTTTCCGCCTTAGTAGGTCCTTCTGGCTCTGGAAAAACAACACTCTTAAATCTTATTGCGGGTCTCATCCTTCCGACTTCGGGAAAACTAAGCCACGGTGGTAAGGACATTACCTTTTGCTCTCTCGAAGAACGCACTCAGCACCGACTTGATTATATGGGTTTTATTTTTCAGGATTACCAACTTCTCCCCGTTCTTACGGCCGCAGAAAATATTGAGTTTCCTCTCCAGTTAAAAAACCTCGAGCAAAAAGAAATAAAAGAGCGAGTAGAGTGGGCCTTAAAGCAAGTGGGTCTCGAGTCGATGGGCCACCGTTTTCCTCGCCAACTCTCTGGTGGACAGCAACAACGTGTTTCCATCGCTCGCGCGATCGCAACCAAACCACAATTGATTCTTGCTGATGAACCAACGGCCAACCTTGATTCAAAAACGGCTCAGGACATCATCGATCTCTTTAAAAAACTCAATCAAGACTTTAAACTCACCTTCGTATTTTCGACCCACGATCAACGCCTGATTGATCAGGTCCGAAACGTTTACTACATAAAAGATGCTCAAATCGAAAAGAGGATTAACCATGCTTAAAAAAATCTCTGCTAAAAATATTGTTTTCTGTGTCGCTCTCGGTGCCAAGGTCAATGATCCGAATGCATGGCTCGATTATTCCGACAACCAGATGCGCGGAGATCGCTCGCACGGCGAAATGAGCATGGAGATCAAAACACCAAATTGGGAGAGAGTTCTCGAGATCGAAACGGACGTAGAAGGAAAAGATCAGGCCCTGACGACCATCAACTCGCCCGCAAAAGAAAAAGGCATTCGAACTCTTCGTCTCGAAAATAATATGTGGAACTACTTTCCTAAGCTCAAACGAAAAGTCGCCGTGTCTTCCAGCATGCTTCTTGCAAGTTGGATGGGATCAGACTTCACAAACGATGATGTTCTCAAAGCATCTTCGATGAGCCAGGACTATGTGCATACTTTTCTACCCGATGAAAAAGTCGGTGGAGAGACTTATAAAGTGATCCAGAACGTCGCCAAAAGCAGTTCAAAAGTCATGTGGCCTAAGATCATCACTTACGCTTCAAAAACGGATTGCCTTCCACGCATCAACAAATATGTAGATAAGGCCGGAAACGTAAAAAGAAACATGGTCTTCTCTGAAATTAAAAAATTCGATGGTCATCTCGTGCCGAGTCGCTGGGTTATGAAGCCTACTGATGATGCAACTAAGAGTACGACCATTGTTTACAAAGAAATGAAGTTCAATACAAAGTTCAAATCAAGTCACTTTACGCAAAAGAATCTCACGGATAACTAGATGCAATTTTTTTGTGCACTTTTCCTCTTTTTTTCTTTCGCTGCCTTTGCGGCAGAAACAGAATTTTCTGGAAACGTAGAGGCGCAAACTCGTCAGAGTACCAACAACCCAGAGGCGAAGGGTTTTCCTCTCGGACAAAACTGGGATAAATCCACATTCAATCTTTTATACGGAAACCTCAACGGCAAAGTGAAGTTTGATAAGTCCACCCTCGAGGCCAATTGGTTTGTCCGTTACACCTCTTCTCCTCTTTATCGCCACAACTATGTAGCAACGAATATCTACACTTTCCCCACTAAACTCGTCTCGCGAGATATTTTCCAACTCCAGTTTAAAAAGCAATCGGACTTCGATACGACAGAATCAGTCTTGAATAAGCTCTATTACGAGTGGGACGTAGACGGCACAACCTTCATGTTCGGGCGTATGTACATTAATTATGGCCAGGGCGAAATTTTTAATCCTCTTAATCCTTTTAACCAACCAACTGGGCTCACAAGTATCCAACAAGTCGCCCAAGGAAATGACGGAGCGATGGCGCGCTTTTTTCTAAGTGATAAGCACACTCTCGAACTCTACCTATTAGGTGATAAAAAAATTGAGGCCTACAACGGACAGATTAATCGTACGATTTGGGCCCACGGAGAATATCAATACTCAGACGACCTCCAGCTGGATTATGTCTTAGGTGAAGATCAAAAAAGAAATAAGGCCGGAGGGCAAGCAAGCTACCGGTTAAGTGAGGCGATGATTTTTACGCAAGTCCTTTATCAGTCCGCTTATATTGACCACACCCAATCTCAGCAACTCTGGGACGTCTTGGGAGGCTTTGATCAGCAATTCACGAGTAAGTGGCATTTGAGAGTTGAGGGCGGCTACCAGGAAAAAAATCGGTACTCGAACCTATCCAATTTCACAGACCGCTTCCTCCCGACTGAATACTTTGTGGCCATCGCTAACCAATACGAAATCCACCCCCTCATCAAGCTCAGTGCCACCTTGATCAACGACGTTAAATCCGGCTTTGATTATGGAATCATTAAAACCACTTTCGATCTGGGTCACAGCATTGAAGCCGAAGTCTTTGGCTATTCTCCCGTGGGAAAGGGTAAGGGCAAGGCCGACAACGTGTCCCAGAAAATTGTGACTTCTGATATTGGCGCGGCACTAAGAGCTTTCTTCTAGGACGCTTCGCGAAATCAGCACGAATCTCTCAACGGTAAACGTTGACTTCTAGGGCCAGAACCATTAAAAATGACCTCTCAAAATAAACTCACCTAGGGACCAAAGTAGACGAAAGTCTCCCCGTCAGGTGGTCATCCTTTAAGGAGTCCTCATGTACACGGTAGTGGAAATCAAGGGTCACCAGTACAAACTAAAAGCTGGCGACATGATCGACGTAGAAAAAATCGACGCTGAAGTTGGTAGCACTGTTCATTTCGATCAAGTCCTCTTGATCGGTGGAGCAACAACAGTTGTTGGCGCTCCGATTATCGGTGGTGCAAAGGTTACGGCTCAAGTTTTAAGACAAGGCCGCACTCGTAAGATTTTAGTTCTTAAACGTAAGCCAGGTGGTTCACGTCGCAAGAACGGTCACCGTCAGTGCTACACTGGTCTTTTCATCACTGAAATCAATGATGGAAAAGGCGGAGTGACTAAGGCCGAAGCAAAGAAACCAGCAGCGACGACAAAATAATAATTAAGAATAAAGTTTAGGAGATTAGCATATGGCACATAAGAAATCGGGTGGTAGTACATCCAACGGTCGTGACTCAAACCCTAAGATGCGTGGTGTGAAGAAATTCGGCGGTGAAGATGTTGTTACAGGCATGATCATTGTTCGTCAGAAAGGCACAAAATTTCACCCTGGTCATAACGTAAAAATGGGCCGTGACTTCACGATCTATGCTATGTGCCCAGGAAAAGTTAAATTTGGTTTCTACAACAAGACGATGAAAATCATCTCTGTTGTTCCGGCTTAATTGATCTTTAAAGTTATCTACGATAGAGAGGGAGCAGCAATGCTCCCTTTTTTATTTCTTACCGCCACTAGTGGCGGTGAAAGTGTTTATGAAGTTTATTGATGAAGTTGATATCGAAGTAATCTCAGGCGACGGTGGAAAAGGTTTTGTCGGTTACCGCCGTGAGAAATATGTGCCTCTTGGTGGACCGGACGGCGGAGACGGTGGCCCTGGTGGGAACATTATCTTTGAAGGTGATGAAGGTCTCAATACTCTGATGCACTTCAGAGGTCTTAAAACTTTCAGAGCAGAAGCTGGAGTTAACGGTGGCGGGTCGAATATGACAGGTGCCACTGGGGCCGATCTTATTCTGAAAGTCCCGATTGGAACTCTTGTCATTAACAAAGAAACAAACGAAATCATCTTCGATGCGACTGAGCACGGTCAGCAGTTCATCGCTGCTACTGGTGGACTGGGCGGTAAAGGGAACAGAGCTTTTAAAACTTCTGTTCAACAGACCCCCAACTTCGCTCAGAACGGACAAGCAGGAACACCGATCTCTATTCACCTTGAGATGAAGCTTCTCGCTGACATTGCCCTCATCGGACTTCCGAATGCTGGGAAATCAACTTTGATTAGTGCTATCTCTTCAGCGCGTCCTAAGATTGCTGATTATCCTTTTACAACGATTGAGCCAAACCTAGGTGTGGTTCAATTGGGTGAAAAAACTCTTGTTGTAACCGACATCCCAGGACTCATTGAAGGAGCTGCCGAAGGAAAAGGTTTAGGACACAAGTTCCTTAAGCATATTGAGCGCACCAGTGCACTGGTTCACCTCGTTGATTGCTCGATGTTCATTGAGGAATATGAAGCGATCGAGGCCTACGTGACTGTTCGTGAGGAGCTTGGGAAATTCAATCCAGACCTCTTAAATAAGAAAGAAATCGTAGTTCTCACCAAAATTGATGCCATGTCTGAAGAAGAGATCGAAAAGTTCAGATCATGTATGGAAGAGCAGCTTGACCGCAAGTGCTTGCCTATTTCTGGAGTTTCAGGCCGCAATATTGATCTCTTGAAGCAACTCATGCTAAAAACCAAAGAAGTCATCGAAGAAGAAAATAAGAAGGAAAAAAATGGCCGTAAATGAATATGTTCAGGGCGAAGTCGGCAAAGTCATCGCGAACAAAAATTTTGAATTTCCACTCAATCACGCCATGGCCGCTGCCTGGATTGTGGCGAACTTTAAGGGCGATAATCTAAAGATTTTCGACCTCAGAAAATCATCCGCTCTTTGTGATTATTCAGTCCTTGTGACCGCGCAAAACGCGACCCAAGCTCGTGCGATGTCCGATGAAGTGGCACAAAGTTTAAAACTCAATGGTGCTCGTCTTGTCTCTTTTGAAGGATACGAGAGTGCAGACTGGATTCTGATTGATACAGGAGATATTTTCATTCACATCTTCAATGGTCCAGCTCGCGATATTTATGATCTCGATATGGTTCATGCTAAAGCTGCCCAGGTTAAAATTCCTGAAGAATTCTATTTTGGTAAACCTGCTGAAGTTAAAACTGAAAAAGCGGATCTTAAAGGTTACTTCTAAGTCATGGCCCGCCAGATTCATTTGATCGTGGTGGGCAAACTCAAAGATCCTCATCTTGAAGCCATTGAATCTGATTACCTCAAACGCATCAATAACCCAGAACTCATCATCCATGAACTTAAGGCCTCAGCCGAAAACAAAGAAGCTGAAGGCGAAGTTATCCTGAAAAAAGTGCGCGAGCTCTCCCAAGGAAGTGGCGCGCATTTAGTTTGTATGACGGAATGGGGAAAACGAACCACATCGGTCGCGTTTGCGGCATGGTGCCGAGACCTTTTTGAGCGTCAAAACAAAGTTTTCTTCGTGATTGCGGGTGCTGAGGGATTCTCTGAAGAAGTCTTAAAGAATTGTCAGGAGAGAATCTCCCTTTCCGAGCTGACTTTCCCCCATAAACTGGCGAGAATATTACTGGTAGAACAGTTGTACCGCTCGCAAACCATTCGAACGGGACATCCTTATCACAACTAAGGACCGCTCATGCATTCAATCCAAGGCTTAAGTCCACGCGCTCTTCTCGTTATCCTTGATGGATTCGGCATGAATCCAACCGATCATAAGAATGCGGTGAAAGCGGCAAAAAAACCGAACATTGATGAACTCTTTAAGCACTACCCTTTCACAACCATTCAACCTGGTGGAGAGGCGGTTGGACTTCCCAAGGGTGTTTCGGGAAATTCGGAAGTGGGACATTTAAACTTGGGTGCCGGTAGACCAGTGAGACAGGATCTTGTTCGTATTAATGAGGCAATCAGCAATCATACTTTTGGAGACATGCCTCGATTTAAAGAAATGATCGAAAAAGCAAAAAACGGAAATAAGCGCATTCATCTTTTGGGACTACTCTCGGATGGTGGGGTTCACGCGCACATCAATCACTTAAAAGAAATTTTAAGACTTCTTCGGCCCCACTCTGATCTCAAGATTTTTCTTCATGCTTTTACTGATGGTCGGGATACGGCGAAAGATAAGGGTGTTCAGTATGTGAAAGAGATACTGCAAGAGCCAGGATTTATATTTGCGAGCATGCAAGGCCGCTCGATCGGAATGGACCGAGATCGTCGTTGGGAAAAAATCCAGCACAGTTACAACATGATGATTGGGGCCGGTGAAAAAACCGGGCTAAAGCCAGAGGCGTACATTCTCGCAGAATATAAAAAGAATCTTTTTGATGAATTCATCACTCCTGTACTTTTCTCTGAAGAGGGAGCAGTTAGAAATGGAGACGTGATCTTCTTCACCAACTATCGACCCGATCGCGCTCGTGAGTTAACTCTTGCGATGAATGATAAATCGTTCAAAGAATTTCCGATTCCTGTAAGACCCGGATACTTTCTTTGCATGTCTCCCTATGTTCCAGATGAGTGTCCGGAGCTTCCGATTCTTTTTGATAAGGAAAAGATCAAAGGCACTCTCGCCGAATACATATCGAGCCTCCATAAAAAACAATTCAAGATTGCAGAAACTGAGAAATACGCTCACGTCACTTATTTTTTTAATGGTGGAGAAGAAAAACCTTTCGAAGGTGAAGAGCGCTGTCTAGTGCCCTCGCCTCGAGAAGTAGCAACCTATGACTTAAAGCCAGAGATGAGCGCGTTTGAAGTTACAAAAAATCTACTCGCAAAACTCGAGGACAAAAGTTTTTCTCTCTATGTCGTGAACTACGCCAACGCGGATATGGTAGGCCACACTGGAAACTTTGAGGCGACGGTCAAGGCCATCGAAGCCTTGGATAAATGTATGGGAGAGCTCGCGAAAAAATGCGAAGAAAATAACGTTACGATGATCATCACCGCCGATCATGGAAACGCGGACCAAATGACCTATGACGATGGAAGTGTGCAAACGTCTCACTCTGATTCGGAAGTTCCTTTTTGTGTGATTCATCCGAAGTTAAAAGATCAGGACATTATGCTAAACCAAGAAAATAAAGTCATGGCCTTGAAAGACGTGGCCCCAACGATTCTCAAAATTTTAAACATACCAAAACCAAAAGACTTCACCGGTCACCCAATTTTTAGTTAAAGGAAAGCTATGGCCTTCACACACATTGGTCTTCTTTGTTCAGGTGGCGACTCTCCAGGAATGAACTGTGCCATACGCGCGGTCGTTCGTACCGCCATCTCTAAAGGAATGAAAGTCACGGCAATTCGTCGAGGATACGCGGGTCTCCTTAGAGGTGAATTCCAACAAATGAATCTCTCGAGCGTGGGAAATATCATTCAGCGTGGAGGAACAATCCTTCAGACTTCTCGATCACCTGAATTCATGAAACCAAATTTTCGAAAAACTGCCGTTGATATTTTAAAGGCCCAGGGTATCGAGGCACTTATCATCATTGGTGGAGACGGATCCTTCAACGGGGCCATGGCCTTGTGGAACGAGCATCAGTACCCGGTCATTGGAATTCCCGGAACCATTGATAACGATATCTCTGGCACTGAATACACCATTGGTTTTGATACCGCAGTTGAAACTGCCATTGAAGCCGTTGATAGAATCCGAGATACTGCACACTCTCATGCGCGTACATTTTTGGTGGAAGTCATGGGAAGAAACTCCTCCGCGATTGCTCTGAAAGTTGGGGTGTGTACGGGTGCGGAGAACATTCTCCTTCCCCACGAAAAGGTGAATCACCAAAAAATTGTGGATGATATTCAGCGAGGGGTCGCTCGTGGAAAAGAATCTTCCATTATTATTGTGGCAGAAGGCCCGGTCGCCGGACGCAGTTATGACATCCAGCATGTCTTAAAGGACATGTATCACCTCGATGCACATGTGGCGATCTTAGGCCACATCCAGCGTGGTGGAAGCCCAACAGCAGATGACCGATTTATCGCTTCTCAAATGGGGAATCTCGCGGTGACAGCACTCGAAGAAAACAAATACCCGATGGTGACCGTGTTTCAGAAAGGGAAAGTCCTCTTGAACGATATGAAAAACTGCATCACAAAGTCTGATGATAATTTCAGTGAATACCTGAAGCTTGCAGAGACTCTTTCAATCTAGTCCAGGCTTACTGTAAGTAGATGATCCCACCCGGAGTGGCGCAGGTTTTTGTGTTCGTTGGGTGGTCACAATAGAATGACTTCAAATAGGGTTCGCTCTTTTCATTTTTATCATTTTCGATCTTATAGACTTCGCTCAGGTTTGAAGACACACCGTAGCCTTCTTGCATTTTCCACTTTTGGTTTTGTAGTTTAATGAAAAGTTTATTGAGCTCAGGATAATATTCTGAATGCTGATCAATTTCAAAACCATCTACAATGATAAGAGTGGAGTGAGGAGGATGTGAAAAGAGAGTATTGAAGGTCTTTTTTTGAGTTTTGAGGAATGAATCCGCGTCCGCGAATTTTTTTGAAAATTTTTCTAACTCTAAAACTGTCTTTTTAAATTCCTGGTTTAAATCAGACAGCATCATGCTTCCAAGGCGAAAATCATTTTTTTTTGCATCAAAATAATTGGAGTTTTTCTCAAAGCTGGCTTTCATATTTTCCACCATGAAAATCTGAGAAAGACTCTGCCCCGGTAGAGTCAGATGTTTTTCAAAGGTGACTGCATGAAGGATTGCAGGAACAAGCATGAAAAATAAAATAGTTTTCATTATTGAACTCCTAAACATTGATTTCCGGTTGCCTCTGGTCGTTTCGTATTACATACCGGATTTCCAATTTGTTCGCGTGCGTACTTGTCACAGTAATCATATTCAGAGGCAGGGCCAGTTGGGCAATTGCCGAAAAGTACTTTCCCGAACTGATTTGGAGCCATCAGTGAAGGAAGAGAAGGTTCTTTCACAATAAGAAGCTTACCATTATAAGGACCACTAGATTCAGGCAGGGATGCCGGATCAATATTTGGAACTAGTTCGGTGTAGGCTGGGCAATTCGAAGCTTGTGAATTCTGCAAGTTTTGTTCGACAACTTTCGAAAACGCTTGAGCACAAGTTGTATCTCCGGCAGGACAATGACAGTCTAGTTTCGCTCTATTGTAGAGAGCTTTTTTGCCAATAAAGACAACAGAGCGAAATTCTAATGTCAAATTGCCTTCACTCTGTCCGAGGATATCATAAGCTTTGCTAGGATTTCTTAGTACATTTGTGAGAGGGAGTGCAGTTGTTTTGCAGAATTTTAAGTTATCATATCCAAACAAGTCCGGGGCTAAAGGGGAATTCATGATCCCTCGTAGATTGGCAGAATCTGTATCAGTCGCATTCATTAAATTGCTACAACCTTCAGACTTACACTCGCAAACTTTTTTTGATCTTGTTCCTTTTGCATAGGCGTTCCATGTATCATTCATGATTGATGGATATTTTGGGATAATTCGGCAGCTATAGAGATCTTTCCAAGCCTTACCGGTATTTGGATCAATCTGGGTTCGACGATCTGGGTATTCGTCGGCCATGCCAAGATGATGAAAGAATTCATGAGTAATCCCAGGACAGTCAAAATCTTCTTTGAAATTTTCGGTGTTTCCAGCTATGCCGGTGCCATCGAAAAAGTTCTTACGAACAACATGAATTGTTTTGGTCTCTGGTCTTAAACCAATAGGTAACTCACTCTCAATCTCTTGAGGTGTTTTAATGCTGATTTGCAAATGACTTTTATGATCAGGCCCAAGCATGAAAGGTGTATTCGAGTTCATGCAGGCTCGAACTTTCTGGAGCATTCCATCTGAACTTTGACTTCCACTTTGGAAATCAAAATTAATATTCAAAATAGCTTCGTAATCGCCATTCTCTTTACGCTTTAAAAAATAACTATGGTCATCAAAGGTCATAAGCTTTGATTCTGAATTATTGAGGTCTTCACACACATCAGGCTGGTTCACGACGCGTAAAAAATCTTCTATGCCAGGAGTTTTATTCGACTGATCTCTTGGCAAGAGGCACTGAATGGTATTTGAGATTTTATCATCAGTGACAGGCTTTCTTAAAACTCCCGCCGGTAGGCGATTCACAAGTTCACTTAGTTTATTAAGGAGACGATCGTAATTAATCTGAAGGGGTTTACAATAAGGGCCACCAACATTAGGTGCGCCTGTTTCACCTGTACATTTCCAGAGAAAATCAGTGTATTTTCCAAATTCAGGATGATTCACAATAAATGACTGAATATCGCGTTTTTCATTTTCAACATCAACTGAAGTTGCAGGAATAAGAGCGACCACATTTGTGGATCGATTGGGCTCGGGATTGAAAGGTTGAATGGTATCTTTAGGGGCGACGGGATTTTCGGGTGGCTTACCAACAGTGGTCGGTACAAGAGACACCGGATTTGAAGGAGCATCAGGTTGGCTTTTTTTGGGAGCGACAAGATCCGTGAATCCTTGTTCTAATTTTTTTATTAATGGAACTTTGACCTCAGCCGCTGATAGGGTGGAGACTGATTTGGGCCCCAGATCTTCCTCTGCACTTGCAAGCGAAGATTGATATTTTGAATAAAACTTACTACCTCTGATACTCATTTTCAAATCTGCCGAAATCGCTTCATCGCTTTGAATACAAAGTTTTTCTGGTCTGCCATCACAACTAAGCTTATAGAACGATAGAGCGTTGGGAATTTGTGCAGTAAATTTTTTCAAGCAATCAGCAATATCAGATGTTCCTCGCTGCTTGAAAATTTCAAAGGGCCTGAAAGGCATTTTAAAAACATCAGGCTTAAACTTCAAAAGACCTTGCTGATCGTAATAAGCGACGATGTCTTTCTCTTTAGGTAATTCTCCACGGTTTTCTTTATCGCAGGACCATTTTAAGTTCACACCCGTTGTCGTCTCTGCAAAGACAGAAGAGAATTGGAAAAGTAGAAAGAAGCTTAGAAATGATAAAAAGCGCATAAAGTCCCCCACCCCTATTTTAGATCACTGATCCGAGGGTACAACGGGGTAGTAGTTGCCATTATTTGAAGCGCAAATTAGCGACAGTACCAATAAGTTCCTTAGCATCTATCACTCCATTAACCCCTGCTGATCCAAATCTTGAAGCTATCATGTGCAAGTTATAGTTTTCGCATAAATGTACAACTGATTCGCTCAGGGGTTCTTCGATTGTTCCCCCGGGGGAAAGAGATCCTACAGCAAAGCAATTATCGAGTTTGGAGATTGGCAAAAGCCCTGCAAGAAACCAGTAATGGAGTAGAAGTGGATATTCGAGCCATTTGACCGAGCTACTCTCTAGATCGCCTAATTCGTCTTGGAGCTCAACATTCAAGACAAAACGCTTCAAAGGAATCTGAAGTTGTCGCGAACGAGTGATGAAAACAATTTTCTCCTTGATGGCTTTTCCATACTTCCCGAGGCCATTGATCTCAAGACCAGGAATGCTTTTGGTAGAATAACCAAAAAGTGTTATCAGAAAGGGACCTTTTTTTGTAAAATAACAAGACTGCAGCTGGGTTTCCATAATTGCCTCCAACTGAAGATACTTACAAAAAGATGGCCAGGACTTAGGCTTTTTAACATCTTAAATATTAAGGAAGTTTAAAGCAGTGAATAACTTTTTTGATTTGATTTATTGGTCGAGAAGACGCCACAGGTGCAGACAAGCATAGCTTCGGTAGGGCGCCCACCCCTCAGAAGCCTTCATCATTTTTTCTCTCAGCTTTTTCTTATCCATCTCTTTCCATCGATGGAGCTTGATCATCCCTTTCTGAATCCCAAGATCATCCAAAGCAAATACATCTTCTCTACCAAGAGAAAAGATAAGGATCATCTCCACAGTCCAGCGGCCGACTCCTTTGATTTGAACAAGAAATTCAATAATCTCGTCGTCGCTCATTTTGTTAAGCTTTGCGACTGTGACCCTATTGTCCTTAAAAAATTGCGCAACATTTTTAATGTAGTTTGCCTTATTCAGCGAAAGTCCAATTTTTCGAAGATCCTCGATCGGAGTTTCCAGGATTTGATCCGAGGTAGGATCTTTGCCTAAGTAGAGTTCAAGAAATCGCCCTTTGATCACTCTTGCAACTGTGGTCGAAAGTTGCTGGGCCATAATCGAACTCACCAGACTCATCATGACGTTCTTCTTCCTCGTTGGAAGTTCGATCTCGCTCACGAGAAGAGCTTTACCCTTCAAGTCCTTAGCGAAATGTTTTCTGTACGGGTCCATAAATGTCCTGTGGAAGGGATTCAAAGTAACAATTGAGCTGCTTGATACCTTTGTCATTTTTTGTGAATGAGGCATGAACGTTATCAAGTCGCTTGGCGAGTTTTTCTTTGATGAGTTTGCAGCTCTCTTTGGCGTCGTTTCCGCAAAGTTCACGATCGGTTAGTTTTACACAGAGATATTTGAAGAGAACTTTCTTTCCGCTCTCACAGATGACTTCTTGTTTGGTCTCATCCACAAAACCTCGAAGATAATACGGATCAGTGGCCATCTGCTTGTCGCAGAAATCAGTCGCCTTGACTTTTTTACCCATGCAATCAATTTCAGTTCCTGAAACAACTTCAATTAGGGGACTTTCATGAGTAACCATTTTGGCACAAACCGCCTTAAAGCTATAGTTTTCACGAGTGGTAATGGAGACGTCATCCTGGATGACATGAGCAAAAAGGACGAAAGGATAAAGAAGTAGAAGGTACATCTTTTTACTCTAACAAAGTTTTCGGGATCGTCGACTATTTAATTTTTGAGCAGTCAATATCACCGTCAGAGATCTTGGCCAACAGCTTAAATTTACCATTAGGATACATCTCGAAAAAAGCGCCATACTCATTTTCACCTGGATAATAGTGAATCATGGCAATTTTCTTGCCGTCGATTGAGTAATAGATGATCTCCCCTGCTTCTGTACTTTCATTAAATTCAGCAAGTGCGCTTTTGGCATCTTTTACTTCTCTCCAGTAATCAAGTTTTAGAGTTGCAACGATCATCTGGAGTTCGACTGGATTGTATTTCTCAGTTCTTGAAATTTCTGTTTTCTTTGACTCTCCAAACGCCGTCGTGTCCTGAAACTGACACGCGTTGAAGGCAAATGCTGATGTCGAGATGAAGAGGATTGCAAGAGTAAGAAATTTCATAAAGGCTCCTGATTATTTACAACGAGAAATTTTTAAAGTGAAAGAGTGCTGCCCTCCCTCATCTTCAAAACGAACATTTTGAGTAATGAGGTTTTTTGTGATCCTTGCCTTGTCCGGATATACATAAGCATCACCTGTTGCTATATTCAAAATCATATCAATAATTTTTTCAACTTCAATTTCCGACCCAGAAAAGCAAATTTCATCTTCCGCGCGGTAAAACATGTAAAACTCTAAGTCGTATTTAGCAGCGAACGCACTATCCACGATAAAAGTTTTAGCTGCACGTAAATCCTGATGTGAGTGAGTGTAATCAGTAAAAGTTTTCACTTTTAAAATTGAAGAAGAATCTGCAAAAACGGAAAAGGTAGAGATTAAAAATGCGAGGGTTACAATTTTCATGAAGACTCCTGTTGGGTATTGCAGGAATCTAAGCGAGTGGCCGCGTTCTGAAAAATAGAATAAAAAAAGCCCCTCTATCTACTAATTAGATAGAGGGGCTTGGTGAAATTTAAGCTATTAACCTGGCCACATTCCACGAAGCTTCATCGCACCTTCAATTCTCGAGAGAGAAGAGATGAATGCTGCTTGTTTCATGTTTACGTTGTATGTGTCTTTTGCTTTCCAAACAACATCGAAAGCCTGTTTCATGATGTCGTGGAGTTTCTTGTTAACTGTATCGAGATCCCAGAAGAACATTTGAAGACCTTGTACCCACTCGAAGTATGACACGATCACACCACCGGCATTACAAAGAATATCCGGAATGATGAGTCCACCACGGTCAGTGATGATATCAACAGCTTCGTGAGTGAGTGGGCCGTTGGCTCCTTCTGCAATCAGTTTAGCTTTTACTTTATGAGCATTTTCTTTTGTCACAACACCATCGATCGCTGCCGGAATCAAAATATCAACATCGAGCTCAAGGAGCTGCTCGTTAGTGATATGTTCACAGTCAGGAAGATCGCGCAGAAGCTTACGATTTCGTACCCATTCTGTGGCAGCAGGAATGTTCAGCCCTTTAGAGTTGTAGATAGCTCCTGAAACGTCAGAGATCGCGACGATCTTCGCCCCTTGAGCGTGAAGATCGTGAGCAGCAGGCATCCCTACTTTACCAAAACCGTGAATCGCAACAGTTGTTGAATTCGATATTTTTTTGTTCATTTTTTCATAAGCAAAGTTGATACAGAATACAACACCTTTACCAGTTGATTCTGCACGACCGAGAGATCCACCAATGGCAACAGGCTTCCCAGTTACAACTCCTGGAACTGCGTAGCCTTTAAGCTGCGAGTAAGTATCCATGAGCCACGCCATCGTCTGGCCATCAGTTCCGATATCCGGAGCTGGAACATCTTTATCTGGACCGATGATCATAGCAATCTCGGTTGTATAACGACGGGTCATCGCCTGAAGCTCGGCGCGAGACATATCTGTTGGATCTACTTTGATCCCGCCTTTGGCCCCACCAAGTGGAAGACCAACGAGCGCGCATTTGAAAGTCATGAGCATAGCAAGTGCTGCAGTCTCAGATAGAGAGACGTGAGGATGGTAGCGAATTCCGCCTTTACCTGGGCCCAGGGTCAAACTGTGTTGAACACGGTAGCCTTCAAAAACTTTTACTGTTCCGTCATCGAGACGAACTGGAACTGAAACTTGTAAGGCACGCTTGGGATATTTCAAACGCTCAAGAACGTTTGGATCCATCTTCATGGTGTTACCAGCTGATTCTAATTGGGAAAAGGCATCTTGGAAAAATGGACTCTCGAAGAGACTCATAGCTACTCCAGGTTGAGTTGAAAAATAAAGTTGGGGTACTTTAACTCTGGAGCACTCTGGACGCTAGGAAAATGAGCTTAAAATGCCTTTGCGTAAAGCATCATGAAGGTATTATCTTCACCGCTTTTGGTATTCACTTTGACACGTTTTGGATCTTTGTTAACCGTGACACGGAAGTAGACATCCCCCACTATTCTTTTGTCGACTGAAGTGAAGTACATGCCTTGGTCGATATAATGGTCGTACAAAACTCGCATACCTATTGAGTCATAAGTTTGTTGAACAATGAACTCAGATTTACCATTCACCCCAAGGAATGCTCGGGCGTAAGCAAATGGCGTTTTAAATCCTACAATCGCTAAACCTTGATCCAATCTTGCCTGATAAATCATGCGTACATTCTTAAAAACTTTAACTTCACTTTCTTGTAAGGCCTTTGGAAGAAAACTTCCTCTCGAACCTTTATTAGAATCTTTAAATCTCGCTTCCATTTCATCGATTGTATCAACTTCGTTTGAAGCACGAAATTGTTGATACCAACCCTGTGGAATACCTCTTAATGATTCTTCACCTTTACCGCGAAGATAACGCATATATTTACTCTGAAAGTAGTCTAATTTTACTGCTTGAGTTGGAACGAAAAAGGCTGAGCCAACGAGATTGGAATCTAGGCCGTTTTGCTGAGCGAAGATTTGGTTATCATTCCACACTTTGATTTGGTTACGTGACGAGACTACATCATTACTATTATCTGAGAGCACAAAGCGCTGATAAAATGAGATCTCATTATTTATTGGTTTTACGATAACGTCGTCATCAGGGATGTAGCTCGCAGGCACTCGTGAAGGGGCCGCGAAAGTTCCGCATGTGATGAACAAGCAGGCGAAAAACCCCGCTTGTCTAAAACTTAGATACTTTTTTGAAAGTGACCAAAAGTTATTCATTTCCAAATTCCCCTTAAGAGTTCTAAGTATCTGAAAACATTCTGTCGTCAGGGTTACCAAGAGGTCTCTTACCTATCTATGAAGCAAGCTCAGTGCCAAACGTACTTCAATGATTTTAACGCTTCGCCGTGTAATCAATACAGGTATAGAACGCCAGACGTCAGGCCCATGATAGATTTCGAGGAAATTTGAAATTGGAGACCTTATGATCAGGAAATCATTGTTGGCTGGCCTTTTCCTCATGAGCCTTGGGGCCCAAGCAGACAATTGCCGGACTGAGATGCTGGATTACCAAGGGTATCTCCGTTTAGTCATTACTCAAGCACAGCCGGATTGGAATGACCCCTATTGCACTGACGGGTACCGCCGGTGTGTCGCCTCCATCCGACTTAACCCAAACCTTCAACCAAGTTGCCGTGTAGTTCCTTTAGATATTTATGGAAATCCTATGTATCAATATGGTCCGTCGTCATACGAATGTACGACGACCACGACTACGACGGATTACTATGACGATGGAACCTCGAGGACTCGCACCACTAACACTCCTTGTAGTAGCGAGCGTCCTGATCCTCGTCCTCGCCCACAAGGCCATGGTGGAAATTATCCCGGAGGAAACACGACTCCTAATCCTCGTCCTCATTGGAACCCTGGCCATGGTGGCAATACCTCAGGCGGATCTACTACGACGAATCCTCGTCCTCATTGGAATCCACCTAGCGGCGGGAGCACTAACAACCCTAATTCTCTTCCACCATCTGGAACCTCTTCAGGTGGAACGATTCACCCTCCTCGACCGATACCAGAAAATGCGAATGGATTTGTAGAAATTAAGCCAAGAATTGAAGTTGATGTAAAAGCATTGCTCTCAACCAACATTCTCATGGCCAATGGGAAGGAATATGAGGCGGAAGTTTTTGACGGTCAGAGATCGATTGAATCTGGAGAGACGGTCATTATGACCGGCAATACTTTCACCGTGATCAGTTCGAGTGGTTCAACTTACCTCATCAAACCTGAGGGAAATCATAAACAGAGTATGAGTGTTGACCGTAGCCAGATCGCCATCACGCGCGGTTGCAGCTATGACATTTGCGTGACTGATGCCGTTTATAATTTGGTTAGTTCACGTATAGAAGCGGTGGTTGGTTTAACAACAGAGGGCGAGTTGATCACGAAAGTTCAAAATGAAAAAATCAATCCTAATCCAATCAAGCTCGGGGATATAGCACCGGCCAAAGGTTGCAGCAGCAATCGATTATCTCAACCTATATGCGTGGGAAATACTGTTCAAATTTCTGATGGTCGATATGTTGAGGTTATCGCCATTCAGCTCAATGGCACTGTCGTAGGCAGAATGAATGCTGATCGGAACTACGGTGCTGCTGTTTTCGCTAATCTAGATCCGTCCGAAATGACAGTCGTTAGATAATTAAAGAACTGGTGTGCAAACGTAGTCCATTGAAGGACCTCTCTGCCACTGACCATCTCCACAATCAGTCATGAACTTATGATCGAGTCTGGCCTTACCAGAGCGCGGCTGAATTCTGAGCGTGAAGATGTCTTCGTCAGAACCCATGCTGCCTTGAAAATCCAAGACGATTTCAACTTCTCCGACAAGATTCACTTTTGCCACTGGGGTGTGATTGATCGCCATGAATGATGAGCGACCTGTGAGATCGGTTTCTTTATGTGAAGAATAATTTCCCTGATAGGTTCCTGAAACGTTTCCCGCTTTATCGAGATCAAACTTCATTGTTTCAAAAAATGAATCTGCTTTATTCAGGGCAACCTTACAGTGAAATCTTTGGGCCTGAGCCTTTAATGACTCTGATGACCATGCATTTGTGAGAGTAAAAAGAAGTCCAACTGTAATAATGATTTTCGTATTCATGCTAACTCGCTGTTTATTTGTAATGTGAGGCGAATATAAAGAAAGATGAGGGTAATGGCCCATCTAATGATTAGTTGGTTTCTGTCAGTTAAATAGATCGGCCGCTCAGCATAATCTTCCTTAAGTCTTTGAGATTTTATCTTTTCGCCGCGGAAGGTTTCAGGTAGAAAAAGCCATTCATTTACTAAAGGACTTCGATGAAAATGTTATTCACAATTTTTTGTTTCATGATTGGGGCCCAAGGCTTCGCTCAGACACTTCCTCCATCAGGATCTAGTGGAACAACCATTGGTGGTAACAACAACAATGATCCAAATCCCATCCCGACTCCACGTCCGGGAGAAAACCGTCCTCATTGGGATCCGAATCCTCAGCCGACTCCACAACCAAATCCGATCCCAGTTCCTCGTCCGGTTCCTCAGCCGCAACCTATTCCACGCCCAACACCATCACCAGCTCCGCAAAATGGTTACGTGATTCACACTGGAGATCATGTTCTTTTTCGTGACCTAGAGTACATTGTGGTGGGCACAAATTCTCAAAGCGGATCAATCCTCATTCGTTCACCCTATAACCCAAATGATCAATTTGCAGTTCCAGCGAACTCAGTGGCAAAAATGGAAGGTTGTGTGCGCTCTTATCATGGCCCAGTTTGCGCTGGTGACATGACCATTGGCCTGAATAATGTTTACTACTCTGTGATTGGGATTTTCTGGGATGGAACAGTTGTTGTTGAAACAACCGATTCAACTCACCAGGTATACGGGAACATTGATCCCAACAGCCTTCAAGTCGTCAGATAATTTAAAATCTTTTTTACAAAAAAAAGGCTCCTTGCGGAGCCTTTTTTTTAGTGAATCCTTTCACCAGCTAGTTCTTTCATCATCTCTTTAGCACGCTCTTGCATTTTCGGGTCCTTCATCTGCGTCTTGAGAACCTTCATCAGTTTCTCGACAGAATCGTCCTTCTTCTTACGCTTAGGCTTCTCAATTTGTAATTGAGAAATAACACGCTTGAGTTGCAATCGCTTGGTTATGTCACCAGCGAGGATGCGTCCCTTTATCTCTTCCTTGAATTCGTTTTTTGGTAGTTCGTCCCACTCAAGAAGCACGTACTTCTCAGTGTTGAAGTGCTTAGCAGCTTCTTTGAGGTCTCTCGGAAGTTTCGCAATCATGAGGCAGCGGTGAACTTCTGATTTTGAGATACCTAGAGCAGCAGTAATTTTGCGCTCAGATGTACCCGTGAGTTTTTGGTATCCAAAAATTGAATCAGCTTGGTCGATGTAGTGAAGCTCTTCCCGGGCCTGGTTCTCAGAGAATTGAATGGCCATCAATTCTTCTTTCGTCTTGCCTTCAAGAATGAAGCAAGGAGCTTCTTTCATGTCGATCAACGTCATGGCACGGAAGCGGCGCTCTCCGCAGATCAAGACAAACTTATTGCCTTCGCGGTGGAGAACGAGTGGCTGGATGAGCCCATTAACCTTGATGTTCTCGCCGAGTTCCATCAGAGATTCGTCATTGAACTTAGTTCTCACCTGATCGCGTACGACAATCGTATCGAGAGCGATCGTCGAGAGCTGAGCTCCACGAAGAAGTTTTGCGTCGTTTGCTTTCAAGATCTTTTCATCAATTCCTGAAGTGATGTCTGTGACTTTTCTATCACGTTTTGTAATTCGAGCGGAAAATTCCTTGGCCATGGCCTCTCCTTAAAAACTTCTATGTTTTAAAACTAAAATTAATTCAAATTCAATGAATCCCAAAGTGCTTGGTAGTCCGACTTACCTTTCGATTTATTGCCGAACATGAACACGGGTTTCTTCATCGCAACGGATTCCTGCATGTCCACCAGATTGCGGATCATGGGAGTGACGTTGAAAGAATTTCCAAGCTCTTCGAGGCGAGTTCTTTCAATTTTGCGACGAGGATTAACCATGCTTGGGATGATAGAAAACTCGAGAGCCGGATTTTCAGTTTCCTTGATGATCTCGAACGTATCCATCAATTCTTCCAATCCATCGATTGAGTAATCCTGGGCCTGGGTAGGAATAAGGATCAAATCAGAAGCTACAAGAGACATGATGAGTTCATCTCCGAGCATCGGAGGAGTATCAATCACCACATAGTCGAAATCTTTTGCGAGTTCTTTCAGACGAAGTTTCATCAGGCGCTCTTTTCTACCTGCTGCTCTTCTCACTTCGCTCTCAGAGAGGATGAGAAGTTTGGCAAGGTTTGCCATGTGACGAGAGCTCGGGATGATCTTGATATTCTGGTAGAAATCATAATCACCGACAGCGTCGACCATGACCTCTTCAACCTTCACGTCCCCAATGAGCCATTCAGGAATTAGTGTTCTCTGAATGTTCACACCGAGGGTGGAACTGAGGTTTGCCTGAGAATCGAGATCGATCGCGAGAACGCGATTGCCTTGATTGGCGAGATGACAAACAAGTTGGTAGCACTGCATGGTTTTGCCCACGCCACCTTTGTTATTACCGATCGTGATAATTTTCATAAACCCATCCTTAGATGAAGTGGTCCGTTCATTGGTCCTATTAATAAAAGTGTAGAGTTATGTCGCACGGCCTGTCAAAGGGCCATGTGATTAAAATCAAAGATTTTTTTGCTGCGTGGCCAAATAAATTGCTCTTGGCCAATGCGTCATATTAAATTGGCCAGCAGGGCCTGAAAAAAGTATGTTTAGGCCACACAAATTCTGAGGCAGTTTCATGAGAAATCGATTAACTTTTTTATTTATTTTTTCCATTTTTGCCTGCACTTCTCCAAATCGCAAAGTGATTGGGCCAGACGGAACCGAGTACATCAAAATCGAATGCGTGGAGCTCGACGATTGTTACAGAAGAGCCGATGAGAAATGTCCTCATCACCGTCAAGTCAATGCTTCTTCTGCTTCAGGCGAGTCCTTAAAGACCATTCTTATTCAATGTGAGTAACTTATGCTTGAAATTTACGAAGACTTAAAATCTAAAGATCATTTACCCGACATTCCTGAATCCGAGCTGAGTGATGAGCAAGTTTTGGTTGAGCTCACAGCAATCAAAAAGCGTCTTGGGAAACGAGTGGTTGTTCTTGGTCACCATTATCAACAAGATGATGTGATTGCGTTTGCTGATATAACAGGAGATTCACTCGAGCTAGCTCGTAAGGCTGCCCAAGAAAAAGAAGCCGAGTACATCATGTTCTGTGGCGTACATTTTATGGCCGAAACGGCTGACATGCTAACGAGCAAAAATCAGAAAGTTATTCTGCCCGATCTTCGCGCTGGTTGTTCGATGGCAGATATGGCCAATCGCCGCGAGATTGATGTGGCCTGGAAATATTTAACTGAATGTACGAAAGAAAAAATTGTGCCGATTACATATATTAATTGCACTGCCGCTTTGAAAAGTTTCGTGGGAGAGCATGATGGATCAATTTGTACATCATCGAATGCGGAGAAGGTCATTACTTGGGGGATATCCCAAGGCGAGAAACTTTTATTTTTCCCTGATCAACACCTAGGACGAAACACTTGCTACAAACTTGGAATCAAGCTTGAAGACATGGTGGTATACGATCCACGTCGCCAGCATGGTGGATTGACGCCAGATCAGATTCAAAAAGCAAAGGTCATCTTGTGGTACGGATTTTGTTCCGTTCATCAAGGATTTAATAAGTCACATATCGATATGTGGAGAGAAAAAGATCTCGAGCGCATTTTGATTGTGCACCCAGAATGCAGCTTTGAAGTCGTGCAAGGATCGGATCTCGCGGGATCGACGTCATTTATCGTGAATCAAATCAGAGATTCAAAACCTGGTTCAAAATTTGCGGTGGGAACTGAGATCAATCTTGTGAACCGTCTGGCCCGACTGTATCCAGATAAAGACGTCGTTTCTCTTTCTCCTTACCAGTGTCTTTGCACAACCATGTACCGGATTCGTCCTCGCTGGCTTTTAGAGAGCTACCGCGCGATTGAGCGTGGTGAACCGATCAATGTGATCACTGTAGATGACGTTACAAAAAAATATGCTTTGAAGGCCCTAGATCAAATGCTCACAATTTCTTAGAGGTTTTATGATTTACGCTGATTACAATGGCTCGGCTCCCCTTCTTCCAGTGGTGCGCGCTTATCTTCGCATACGACTTGATAGCGATCTTTTCGCTAATCCAAACGCGATTCATTCCATGGGACAGAAAGTTGGAAGAGGCATTGAGAAGTGTCGTGAGGTTATTGCGGGAGTCATGGGCTGCTACCCAGATCAGATTGTTTTTAATTCTTGTTCTTCGGAAGGTCTCTCGCATATTTTTCATTCCATTTTGGAATTTGCTCCGCCTGAGAAAAAAATCATCGTCACTAGTCCTGTTGAGCATGTTGTTTTACCAAAAGCTTTTTCTTATTTTATTAAGAGACGTGGTTTTGTTGTAAAACAAGTTAAAATCGATGCTGAAGGAAGAATTAGTCTTAGCGATTTAGAAAATATTTTAAAGGAAAATGCAGGCAAGATTGCGATGGTTTCAATTATGGCCGTGAACAATGAAACAGGAGTCATGGAGCCTTATCACGACATCGCAAAAATTTGTCAAAAATATCATATTGAATATGTGTGTGATACCACTCAGCTCATCGGAAAAGGTGATTATCATTTTGAAGCGTCAGGTGCGGATTATGCCGTTTGCTCAGGCCATAAAGTCGGAGCATTGACGGGAACTGGTTTTATTATCGCGAAGGATCCGACCAAGCTTCATCCTTTCGTTTTTGGAAGTACGCAGGAACACGGTCTTAGAGGGGGAACTCAAAATTATTTAGGCATCGAAACCCTTGCTGTTGCCCTGAAAGATTTCCATGAAAACAAAAATAAACTCTCTGAGCTTAAAGACTCACGCATACAATTTGAGAGAAAGGTTCTTGAATCATGTCCAACGGCAATCGTGATCGGCTCAGCTGCCGACAGGCTTGCAGGGACAACTTTAATCGGCTATCCGGGGATTCACGGACAGGCCGTTCAGATTGAGCTGGAATCAAATGATATTTTTGTCACAACATCTGCGGCCTGTGCTGACAATCAGCCTGAGACTTCTCAAGTTCTTAAGGCCATGGGAGTCCACGATGATCTGGGACGTTCAGTGATACGAATAAGCTTGAGCACTTCGCACGGTAAAAAGGATTACGAAATTCTAGCAACGAATCTGATCGCGGCCTATAATAAGTTATCCAAGATTCATTCTTACTAAGGCCTTATGAAAAATATGTTTCTCGCTCTTCTTATTCTATCAACTGCCTGTACCTTTAAAAAAGGCGGAGTAAAGAATCAGATATCAGAAGGGCATGAAGAACTTTATGCTGAGCCTGATTCTCCAAAAACTTTTTCTCATGGAAATATTGAGAGAATTGTCATCGCTTCAACGAATGATCTTCACGGGATGCTAAATCCCACATCCATCGACTATGGAATAAAACTTGGTGGGGCAGATATTCTGTCTCAATATTTTAAAATTTTACGTGCTAATTATGGAGACATCGTTCTCGTTGATTCAGGAGACTTTATTCCTGGAGAGACAGACAATCTAAAAACAGTTCACGATTTTTACGAAACCATGAATTACGATGCCGTGACCGTGGGTCTGAATGATTTCAATCTCAAATTACCTAAGAATTTAAATTCAAGTACGGATCTTTTTAAGGAGTTCACAAAAACCTCCACTCCCCCTCTTGTATTAAGTAATCTCTTTCAATTGAAAACCGCTCGAACCGTTGAGTGGGAAGGTGCTAAACCCTACGTCATGAAAGAAATACGAGGTGTTAAAATTGGCATCATCGGTTTAGTCGCCAGTGATATCGTTAATAAAACTCCAGTTCAAAACAGAACGGGGCTTTTTGTTGAGGAGATGACCCAATCGACGCTTAGGCATGCTAGGCTCTTGCGATCTTTGGGGGCAGATTTAATTGTAGTGATCACTCACCAGGGAATTGAATGTGGAGAGGCGATGGCGGAATTATTGAAACTTCCTGTGAATAAAGTAAATTTCGATCCTCATGATAAGAAGGCATGTAATTTTGATTCTGAAATGGGTTTATTTCTAGAGCGTCTCCCACCGCATCTTGTTGACGTTGTCATCGGTGGACGAGTCCCACACAAGATGGCCAATTTTGTGAACGACACTCTTGTCTTATCAGGGTTCGAGGCAGGAAAGAGCCTGAACTATGTTGAATTTTTTATCGATAAGGAAGCTCACAAGGTGATCAAAGAAAAAACGGTCGTGCACCAACCGGTGATGACATGTCATGAGTTCTTCAAAGAAACCAATGACTGTTTTACGGAAGATAAATCTGTTAATCACGACAAGAAAATTCCAGCGAAATTTTTAGGCACCGAGATTGTTCCAGATGTTGAATCCCAGAAGATTCAAGCCCATTTACAAGTTGAAAGGAATTTTTTAGAGGTCATGAAGGCTTCTGGTGCAGATCTAGTCTATGCTCCGGCTTCTACAGGGGATTCTCAACTGATGGTCATTGAAATTTCGGGCCTTGAACTTTTAAAAGTTCTCGAAGAAGATTTTAACCAAGATAACACTGCACACTGGATCCCAACTTTGTTCGAAGAGAAATCTGACGGTCTTCATTTAACAATAAAAGGTGAGAAAATTTCTTACGATAAAAATTATAAAATTCTCGGTGATCTAGAATCTCTGCAAAACCAACCCATACTGATGAAGAAAATTACACTCTCAGAAAAAAGTTTGATTCACCTTTCGTGGAATCATTCTGAAATGGCATCCGATGAAATCCAGAGCACTTTAGCGGCACCAACACTTCCGGTTCCTTAACGGCACCAGGCCTCAGTACCAATACACTGCATGCGAAGTCCAGGACTACAGTAGGCGAAACTTATATCTCCGTCTCGGCAGCCAAACTTTTTTACGGACCGTTGAAATTTCATGCCTCGACGACAGGCCGTTGCGTTTTTCTTTCCGCATTCCTGAGATCCGCAATACTTTGGGCCTGTCATGCAACCGTTAGGGGCCTCATACCATCCGTTGGAACAATCTCCACAATTAGAGGCTTCAGCAATACAATCATCACTCACCTTGTGACAAAGGTCTCCGTCTTTTAATTTAAACTTTGGTGCGAACTTCGCAAGCTCAGTTCCCGGAGCAAGAAGAATCATTTTCGGAGATTTATATTCTGCTGAAGAGAGCTCAGTATGTGGTGGCTTCTTTTGAGAGAGATTCACGAGTTTCACATTCCAGCTTTCTGCTTTATATTTTGGCATCGTCATATTGAGCTGAATGGTGTGATTTGCAGTGGAAAACTGTAAAGACTTTATTTCTTTCCATGTCACATCCCCGTCATTGAAAAGGATGCTCTCGCAAGACTGGGACTGAGAGATCTTTTTAATTTTTAACATTCCCAATTCATCGCCGGGCACGCGGTAAAGAACGCAATCTTTATGTAAGTTTAAACGAGAATCCGGATAAACCACCCCAAAGAGAACTTGCCAGGCATTTTTTGGAGAAGCAATAATTTCATTATCTTTATAAAATTCGTGCCGCTCTTCGATGGAAAAGGCAGATGTCCAATACAGGGGAACTTCTGCTTGGAGAAGAGAAGAAAAAATAAGAAGAAGATAAATCATAGAACAACTTCCTCGTAACATCGAAAAGCGACAGGAGGAGTTTCACTTCCTTGTTCACCATTCCAATTCGTTCGACGTCCGAGTTCATGCCATTCTGAAGATGCAGGAAGAAACTTTGAAGAGAGTTTGAGATTTTTCTTGGGATCAACTGTGTTTGGTAATGATTCAGGATAAAATCCTAGAGGAAAATTCATACCCATCCATGAAGCCGAGTCCGTAGTAAAAAAGCGGTGAGAGGTACATCCCTCAACCTGTGCTAACTGACAGTCCAAAGGCGAGAGCTGATAATCAGGATTAATGCGCGCGAGTCCTAGAAAACTTTTAGAAAGATCACGCTGCCATGGTGTTTGAGGATAAGCGATTTTAGATGGCATCGAATCTTTTTGATCAACCGGAGCCATTGATGCAGCATCAAAATATTTTGCCTCTAAAACATGCTTTCCAAAGTATGAGCAATATTTTCTTTGTTCAAATTGTGAGAGTATAGCCGGTTGGTACCAGAGCTTACGGTCAGAAACAATGCGAGACATCTCGCCCGTTAGTAATCTCCATTCGTTGACTTGTTGATTTGAAACGTAAAACCGATCGATGAAAAGATCTCGGCCGAAATTATCCCACAAAAATTCGTCTTCTTTTCTTTTGGGCGCACTACCTAATCCGTAAATTCTTTGAGGAAGATAAGTATCACGGCAAGTGTCGGCGAGAATGAGAGGTTGCGAGAGACCCGGAATTTCTCTCACCTCAAGATCAACTACGAAGCCGTAGCTTAAGTTAATTCCAGAACCCGGCCTCTTGATCATTTGATAGAATCGTTCTTTTTCGGAGTAAGCAGGGACGGAAGGAAATGAACCTCGAGCCGCCACGTGAAACGTCTGACCAAAAATATCTATTTTGATGAGTGGAAATTCTACGACCCCACCTTCCCAGTAACATTGCCAAAGATGCGGCTGACAATTGAAGTAACTGCGACCAAGACCCTGGTCATAAGAAATTTCAGAGGGACAGTTCAGTCCCTCTTTGGGCAGAAGGGTATCTCCATGCTCCCAAATCTCAAGAATGCGAGGAAGGGCCTCAGTTATCACTTGAGCAAAAAGCTTTGACGGTGGAGGAAGTGGTTGATCTTGAAACTTTCTAGCGATGGGTCGTGCTCGAAAAAAAAGCAAAATTATGCCGATTACAGCAGAAGCCCCCAAGAATACGATGATCTTTGGTATAATGGAAGTATTAGAAGAGTCCCTTTTCACAGGATCAGGTTATATGAAATGGATGGAAGAAGTAAATAAAGAAGAAGCTCGTTACTTAAGCACCCTCGCCTTTGATGAGTACATGAATCTCTTTGAGAAAAATCCCTTGAAAGAAGTAAGACCAACAAACATTTATCTGCGAGATATGTTTGATCACTTCGGCACAAATCCGGATGGGAGTTTTAAACTCTTTAATCGTGAGCACGCTGATGCTCCTCCTGTTTTTGGACAAGTAAAAACTCAAAAGCGCATCTACCAATATCTTCAGAATTTTATGGAAGAAGGTTATAATAATAAATTCATTCTTTTGATCGGACCTAACGGCTCATCAAAATCTAGTATCGTAAAAAAAATCATGCTGTCAGCTGAGGAGTATTCCCTTACTGAAGAAGGTTCACTTTTTAGTTTCAGTTGGATTTTCCCGATAGATACTTTTGTTAAAGGGTCTCTTGGGCTTTCTGGAAGTGTGAATGAACGGCAAGTTCATTCGTATGCCTTTCTCGAAGACAAAGACATCAGCGCGATCATTACTTCTGAGCTTAAAGATCATCCTCTTCTACTTTTACCGATCAAGACCAGACAAACTCTTTTTGAAAAAGCTTTCAAGGATGATCAGACCCGTTTGGAAACAGTTCGCAAGTCTTACCTATACAATGGAGATCTTTCTCAAAGGAACAGACAAATTTTTGATGCCCTTTTAAAAAACTATAAAGGTAATTACCAGGAAGTATTCAAACACATTCGAGTTGAGCGCATGCACATCAATCGCCGCTATTCGATTGGTGCAACAACTATTGAGCCTCAGCTTCATGTGGATGCTCAACTACAACAGATCACCATGGATCGCCGTCTGGCGAGTCTGCCACCGAGTTTGCAATCCCTTAATCTCTTTCAGATGTCGGGAGAAGTGGTTCTCGCTAACCGCGGGATTCTTGAATTCTCAGATCTTTTAAAACGCCCCCTCGATACCTTTAAGTATCTTTTGATGACGATGGAATCGAAGACCATCAATCTCCATGGAATTCTCACGGAGCTTGATATCTTCTTCATTGGCTCAAGTAATGAGATCCATTTTTCTGCTTTTAAGCAGCATCCGGATTTCAATTCCTTTAAAGGAAGATTCAATTTCCTCCGGGTGCCTTACCTGATGAATTTCCGTGACGAGGAAAATATTTACTCCGAGCAGATTTCAAAACTCAAAGAGCAAGCAAGCTTCGAACCTCATGCGCTTGCCGCTCTTTGTCTCTGGTCAGTTATGACCCGGATGCGTGCGCCGATTGCAAAAAGCTATCCGGATGAAAAACTAGGAAAAATTACTGAAGCACTATCACCTCTTGAAAAATGTCTTCTCTATGCTGAAAGAGAGACCCCGGACGCATTTGATTCTGAGTCACGCCAGATCTTAAAACAGGCAAGCGAAGAAGTTTCAAACGAGTATGAGAATGATTCAATGTATGAGGGGAAATTCGGTATTTCTCCACGCGAAGTAAAGCAGATCATTTATGACCTCGCCTACCACCATAAAAGTGTGACCTTCGTTGAAGTTCTTGAGTACCTGAAAACTATGGGAGAAAAGAAATCTGAGTTCGATTTCTTAAACATCGCTCATCAAGGTGACTACCATAATCCTAAAAAATTCATGGAGCTCATTGAGCGATGGTGTTTGGATATTCTCGATAACGAAGTTCGAGAATCCCTAGGTCTTATTGATGAAAGATCTTACGAAGACTACGTTTCAAGATACATCCAAAGCATCAATGCAGTGATCAAGGGCGAGAAAACTAAAAATTCTGTTACAGGAAAATTCGAAGCTCCAGATCAATATTTCATTAAAGAGTTTGAGAGTAATGTCCACATCAACGAAGCTCCAGAAAAATTTCGGTCGAGCCTGATTGCTCGCCTTGGTGCCTTTGCTTTGGATAATCGTGGTAAAAATATCGTTTATAGTGAAATCTTCGAGGACCTCGTTCATCTTTTGCAGGAATCCTTCCGGAAAGAGCAGAAGAAGATCATTGATAAGGTCGGGAAGAACCTCGTTCTTTATCTCGCTGAGAAGAAAGATCAGGGGAATCAGAACATTGAGAAAGAAGTTCGCGATCAAATCGTAGCGATCGTAGAAACTCTTCAAAATAAACACCACTATTCGGAGATGGGGGCCATCTCCTCACTTCAATATCTCTTAAAAATGCGGTATGACACTCTTAAATGAGTGAGATCAAAAAATCCTTTACCACTGAAAAATACGTCGTGAGTTATCCTGTTCGTCCAGAACATGATAACTTGCGGCTCGATCAATTCGTAATGACCTACATGCCGACCCTTTCTAGACAGTTTCTTAAAAACAAAATTGAAAAAGGGGAAGTCGTCATATTGGGTAGAAAGCCTCCGCACAAACCAAGTGTAAAAGTTCACGACGGAGAGCAAGTCACAGTCACAACCCATAATGACAACGCCATTGAAGATGAATACTGGAAAGGGGAAGTCGTTCCCAGAGATCAGGATCCGACCGTTATTTTTGAGGATCCGGATCTACTTGCTATCAACAAACCTCCTTTTATGATCACTCACCCGGCCGGAAAAAACCTCTTCTACTGTGCGACGGTTTTTTTTGAAACGATTTATAAAAAAACCATTCACTCGATCCATCGCCTTGATCGGGAAACCAGTGGCGTACTTCTTCTGGGAAAAAATCCAAAGGCCGCTCAAAAAGTCAGCCTCTTGTTTGAGGAAGATAAAGTTAGAAAATGCTATTTTTTTATTGCCCATAAAAATTCGATGGCTGTTACTTTTCCTTTTACCGCCAAGGAGAGGATGGGTAGAGAGGAAGGGATGATTCCGGATAGTATTATGGTGTCTTACCCGCAAAGTTCAGAAAAAGGTAAAGAAGCAGAAACCCACTTTGAACTCATCCTTGAAAAAAATAATTACGTTCTGGCTCTCGCCTTCCCCGTTACAGGAAGGCAACACCAAATCCGGG
>JBBQGK010000035.1:0-32745 GCA_038322885.1 Bacteriovoracales bacterium
CCCACAACTCCCCCAATCATCAGCGCATTTGGAGATCCGGTTTTATCGGCCAAAAAACCAATAAAAGTACTTCCAAGAAGTGGTCCCGAAGAATAAGAAATCATCTCCACACTCGCGAGCCTTCCCCTAAACTCAGTCGGAATCGTTTCATTCCAAACCGTCGACCTGAAAATCCCGGAGATCATGTCCGCCCAGCCGGCTAAGGCAAGGAAGAAGAGACCCAAATAAAAATTCGTCGTAAAGCCGAAGAGAAAAATACCTACACACCACAAAAAGGCTGAAATCGTAATGCCTTTTCCGTGTCGAAGATATTTATGAGTCCAGTTTGAGGTAATCGATCCAAAGAAAGATCCCACAGCTGGTGCTGAGTAGAGCCATCCAAGTTTACTCGGATCCCCCAGTCCAATAGCGATGGCAGGAAATAACGGATTCGGAAAAGCAAAAGTCATTGAGGCCATATCCACAAGGTACGTACCCATCAGATCTGGTCTCTTCAGAGCGTAATTAAATCCTTCTGTGATGCTAGAAAAACTCGGTTTCTTCTTTTCTTTGAGCGGAATAAGATCTTTGAGTTTTAAGAGACAAAAAATACTGAAGAGATAGGTGAAAAAATCCACAATATAAGTCGAATTTAGCCCGATCGTGGAAATCAGAACTCCCCCGATGGCAGGGCCCAAAATCATGCCTGAGGTGGTTTTAATCGACTGAAGTGTACTGACTTTGGGAATATCTTTTTTGGGAATCAATTGTTGAGTCAGCGCTTCTAGGGCAGGTCTCTCCATTCCTTTAAAGACAGCCATGAATGCCGAGAGTGCGTAGAGAATGTAGATATTTGTTGAACCAGAGACAGTAAACGTAACAAGCAAGAGATTCCCGACGGCAGAAGCGATCTCCATGATGATGGTGAGTTTGCGCCTCTCAAAACTATCGGCCAGTGCTCCTCCCCAGAATCCAGAGAGCACAAGAGGAATCAATTGAACAATACCTAGTATCCCCACGTGCACCGTTGAATGAGTTAACTCATACATCTGAAAGGGAATCGCCACATAAGTAATCATGCTACCGAAAAAAGAGATCACTTGCCCCAGGTAGAGCCATCGGTAGTTAGGATAATTTTTTAGCGGAGTCACATCGATCGAAAACATGCATCATTCCCGGATTGTAGTCGTCGCTATAGAATTGGTGTGAATCAGGCGCTTGGCCAAAATCTCCGCACAGGAACGATAGACATTCATCCGAAGTTTATAGAAATTTGGATCAACCATTGAGTTAATCTTATTTGTATCAAACAACATAGCAACTGACTTCGCACTTGCAACGACGGTTGCACTGGCCGGACTTTCGTGAACAAAACTCAACTCACCGAATACGTGACCACCACCTGCAAGAGAAACCACAAGCTTTCCATCAATCATGATATCGACAGTCCCGTTGATGATGAACATAAGCTGTGAATTGATCGCATCTTTCTGGATGAGATTCTCACCAGGAAGAAATTGTTTGAAGTCGGCCATATTGGCCATCGTGAGTTTATCTTGTTCATCAAAACGATTAAAAAAGCCGATTTTATTGATGAGTTCGAGTTTTTTTTCAAGAGCGACTTCCATAACATAACCTTTGATGAGTTCTTTAAAACTATTTTAGGTTTTGTCAGGAATTAATCAAGGAGAAATAATGGCCTATTTTAGAAGGGAGAGCATCTTGTCTATGTTGTTTTTGTACCACATGTTACCAATATGGCCTCCGCGGGGATAAAACGTGGCGCGGTCGCCAAAAAGACTTTTCAAATAATCCACGTCGGTCTGTCCACGAAGGAGGAAGTCATCCAGATTAGTCATAAGGTAGATATTTGAATTTTGCTTTATATGATCAGCAACAGCGTAGAGACTCACTCGCTTATTTAAAGCGGAGACCGAGTACTGACGATACTCTTCGTCACGGTTATGATCTCGGTAAAAATTCACCACATATTTTTCGATATATTCTTCAAATGAAACCTTTGCGATGGCGGATGCTCGCTCCTGCCTCTCCTGGTTTTCAATGACTGAGCCATCGGTCGGCATTGGAGGAAGGAGACCGAGGTCAAAAACCTTTTGGCTCGCCTCAACGACCCCGCCCAAAGACGCACTCAGAGAAGTAGCAATAAAGAGTTTCGCCTCATCCTCAGAAATAAAAGCGAATCGATCGAGAGTCGACTGATAGGCATCAAGATTGAGGGGTAGGCCAGAGACTGCTTTAATGGTCTTAAGAATAGAGAGTCCAACGGTCAAGTAGCGCTTGATCCTCATTTTTGAACGATACAAAAGTGAGTTATCCAGATGGCGCAGACCATAGATCAGATCCACTGGAGTATTGATCATCACAACTTTATCGAAATGAATGTCTCGTTGATTATTTAGAAGAGGAACTTTTTCGGACTGTGCACTGACGTGAGCAGCAGTCAAGGCCCCTAAGGAGTATCCAACCATTTTGAGCGAAGTTATTTTAATCGACTTATTTTCCACAAAGGTTCTTGTTTGGTTAATAAGCTCTAGAAGATCTAAGGAGTCGCGGTTAAGAAGTCCAACATAACCGAATTCACTATAAGATTCTGCAAACTCCGAGGTAAATGTGGATGGGATGATGATCACATGGTACCCATTTTTGGTGAGCTCAGAGGCCATGAAGTTTGATCCTCCAGCGTCCGCATTCCCACCGATACCTGTCATGACATACACCAAAGTTTCACTTGGGGTCTGACTTTCATAGAATCTAACTTTCAGAGATTTCAAATATCGACCTTTATGAATCTCTGATTTAAATTTAACTATTGTGTAGGTAAAGCCATCATGATCTTGGATGATTCCAGCTCCCAGGGTGGACTTTGCACTACTCGCATCCGGAAATCCGTAAGAGTCTGCAAAAGATGAAATTGAAAAAATAAAAACGAGAATTGAGAGCAAATAAAATTTCAGAAAGGCCTCCATAGATGGAAACACTAATGCAATTTAGAGACCAAGTTGAATCTTGAGTTTGCGAATAGGAAGGTTCTTCAAGGTCCTAATACTGGGTAAAACATTTTTGAGTGTAAAAAAAATCTTTGGGTTCAATAGACCCAGAGCTTATAAGTGATGTGGAGCAGAAGGCCCTAAAAAGCTCTTTCCATCCCAACTTTCCAGAAGATTTAAACTGATCGAAGATTTTTCTTTCGGAAAAAGACATCTTTGTATGGAAAGGGTCGTTTCAAGAATTTGAACACCCTCCACGACTCCTTTAATTTCTTTGCAAAGAATCAAACCGGGTCTCTCTGCCGATGAAGTTGGTGCCTTTTTATCTTTAAGTCTCTTCATAAAGGCACAGTTCAGATCTTGGCAGTTTCTTGAAATAAAATAAGTCTCATCACTCAAGAAGCACAGATCGGTTCTTTCTTTTTTTCCGACACTGGCACTTTTGAGTTCCACACTTCTGCACTTGCTCTCAGGATTGCTATCCGCAAATGTTTGCATACTTATAAAGACGAGCAGGAAAAAATTAATCGATCGCAACTGAACCATAGAGGTGCTCCATGAGTTGTTTTTCAGAGACCACAAAATAACCTGGATGATTTGAAGACCTCGCTTTGAGCCCGGCCCTGACTTTCCAGTCTGCCCCCCAACTGTTTTTAACAAGATAATTGCATACGCCGTTTTGCCAACTTCTTCCGGCCACAACTGCTGCATGATAAGCATGGGTAGTGGGATGAGGCTCTTGAATCAGGCCACCAGTCACAAAAGAGATCCCTGCAGGTTTTCCTTGATCCAAGGCCTTATTGATAAGATCAAGAATAGGAGCACGGTCTTCTTCATAGTAAATTTTTTTGCAATTTATAATATTCAGGTTACCTAAGTGTTTCACATCCATTGCTGTTTTTCCTGCTGGAACATTTTTATCAAGCGCCGAGGAACAGGCCTCAGTACCAAGGACTTTCATAAATTGATCGACTGAAGTCGACGCATTTGCGATCGCCGAAATTCTCTCCACTTCTAAACTTGGAAACATGTGTTTTGCTTGTCGCTTTATCGCATTCGATTTCCATGATTTTCCACTCGTCGCTAGAAGATCACTCAATAACCTTGGATCTTTTGGATCACAGATTTCAACGATTGTTTTATCCCCTACTCGCAAGTGTTGGTAATACTCGAGAATTTTTTTATAATCCTCTTTCAAAACCCGGTCTGACGAAGGAAAAAGATTTTCGGGACATAGACCAGTGCTCATTCCAAGTTCAATCGCCTCTGCAATGTCTCCACTGTTCATGCCACCAACGAAACTAAAAATGTTCGGACTTACATTCGGTTCTCCAGGACAGGCGGGTGCCGTTGGCAGAGGACTCAAGGTCTTCAGTGTCGCAAGATATAGGGGTGAATATCTCTTGCTTGCACCAAAGTTCATAAGATCTAGAGCGGTGTATGCGTAACAAGTTCCGGCAGTCTGATCATGAACAGGGCCCAGTTCATCAGATAGATCCAGTTTCCCACAACTGCCTTCGTTCATCCTGGTCGGCATGCTAGGGAAAGGGGTGCTGCCATTTTGCAATTCCTGTGGAATTTTTTCCGAAGAAAAAGTATTTCCTTGAAAGAGCAAAAGGATAAGAGTGAGCATGAATTTGAAGCTTAAACTCATATAGACCTATCGGATGAGAGGTCATCAAATGTAGAGATTTATTCTTTACCTGACGGGAAAAGACTGGATAATGAAAATTTTATAGGTGATTTCTTTTCCAAAGAATCAAACAGTTACCCCTTCCATTTAGAGCAAGACGAAATGCCGCATCTTCGCTAGAAAGAGCCTATGAAATACTTCATTATATGCACTTTATTTTGTCTCTCTCTTTCGGCTCAGGCGACTGAAGAGAGTCTGTCCCAAGAGAACGTTTTAGACCCCGAACTCTCGGAAAGTTTTCTAACTCTCCCCCCTCAAGATGCTTACCAACGTGCCCAGGCCGTTTTAAATTATTTTAAATTGCCAGTCGAGGTAACAAACGAGGAAGCTCTTCGCCCCTTTCAAATGGCGAGTTCTCTCTCCGAAATGCAGGCGATCTTAAAAATCTACGATGTCGATCAACAGTTTTCTCGTTTCGTGAGGATTGAGAACCAAACCATGAATGTGTTTGAAGACCGAGATGGACACAGCATAAAAGATTTTGAATTTAATTTCTCACAAGCCGAAGATTCGTCATACGCGAGTGAGGCGATGGACCATCTTATCGCCGCCAAAAATAATCCGACAGAACTCCCCCTTAAAAACCTTCGGGTTGTTTTGGACCCTGGCCACATGAGTACCCATGCTTGGGATGTGCGTACGGGAAAATTTGTTAAAGATTCTAATGGAGTAGTGATCTCTGAAGGACTGATTAATCTTCAAACTTGTCTGGTACTTAAAGCAGAACTGGAAAAACTTGGGGCCACCGTTCTTGTGACGAGAGAAGGTCATGATCCTGTAACCAAGACTGCTTTAGAGAGCTTGGATCTTAAGAAATTTGGTCGTCTCGCTTTACGAGAAAAGAGTTTAGAAGACTGGTTCCAGGCCCTCTTAAGCAAAGCGGCTCCAGGACCTGAACTCTATCAGGCCTTTGAAAATAGTTCGAACTTCAAATCCCTCTTTAAAGAAAGTGCTCGGGATAATTATTTCATTCTCCGGGAAGATCTTCAGGCTAGAGTAGAAGTGATAAATGACTTTAATCCAGATATCTCGTTAGTGATCCATTACGATACTTCTGATCCCCCGGGAAATCCAAACGGTGTTGGAACTCGAAGCTACTCAAAAGTTAAAACCTACGTCCACGGCGGACTTGCGAAAGAAGAATGGGCGACTCAAGAAGATAGAAAGCATGTTCTCCTTCATGTGCTGGATCCTCTTGCTTGGAATGCGTCTTTTAGTCTCGCGAAATCGGTTGTGAATAGCATGAGTGGCGCTTTAGGTCTTGCACACGATGTCTCAGGGGGGGGAAGCTCGCGCCTGGTGGCACCGGGGGTCTTTGCTCGCAATCTCTTTATCACACGCAAGATGCATGGGCATGCGCACACCTATGTGGAGTGTCTCCATTATAATGATCCGTCTGAATTCAAATCTCTCATGCAAAAAGACTATCAACTTCAGGTTGATGGAAAGACCACCTACTATTCAAAAAGACTGCAGCAAGTGGCCTTTGGAATTCGAGATGGGGTCGTGAATTTTGTAAAGACGAACTAAAAACGTCTAAAGAATAGACACTCATCTCCCCTAACTCTTCAATTCTTAATTCCAGCAAATGGCACCCAATTTGTATGTACCTAGGTACAACCTTTGACCGAGTACATACTATGAACACATGTAAAGAATGCGGCTCTCACTTTCACACACCCAGATACGCAACCATTCCGGTTTGTGACTTCTGTTTAGATGGTGTGCCCCTCGTGCCAGGTTCAGCGTTTCATCGAAACCACAGCGAAGACCATTCTCCGAAGAAATCAAAAATTGCTTCCTTTTTAAAATACTCACTTCTCGTTGCTGTCTTTGCTGTGATCGGTAAGGTCGGAATGGATCGATACCATGAATTGCCACCAGTACCAGAAGCTGCTGTTGCTGCTCCTAAGGAATCAGAAGTTTTTGAAAAAAACAAGGCCCTCTTCTTAGCTGAGACTCAGGAAAAATGTGCGAGTGCGGTTGATCAGGGCATTGTAAAAAATATTTCTAAAGCAGACTGTTTATGTGTCTCTGAAAAACTATTTTTGAAACTTGAAGCCGAAACGGATATTGCTTCCGCTGAATCATATGAGAAAGGATTTAGCGAGGGACAAAGAATTTTTGCTGAGCACTCTGACAAGATTCTTGATGAGTGCGCAGATAAGCAAGAGCACAATATCTCAAGCAGTGCAAAAGATACGACTCAAATTTAAATCACAACTTATTTAATAATGTGATGGCTCATCGCCTGGGCAACATCCAACATACAAAAAAGAGCTTTAAGATTATCAGGATTTGATTCTGAACAGGCCTTGTTCCCTGCTTTATATTTTTTCAATTCAATCGATGTAAGTCCGGCCTCTCCACCAAAACTATCCTTACAAACGTTAATCGCAGAATAAGCAAGGAATGCATCATTGCGACTACCCATAGCACACTGTTTTGCGAGCTTGGCACCAGCATCACAATTCCCGCCCTGCTCGATGATAGTCGTCGTCTCTGTCACATAGGGTGAGCAATCGTAGTTTTTGGCAAAACTCAAACTCGAAAGCATAAGAACGGTAAGACTAAAAATAAGTTTCATATGACCTCTGGGTGATTAATTTTTTCACAAATTAGCGCAGTTTTGGTCTTAACAACAATATGTAAAGATTTCAGAATGAAGTGTTGTCTAGAGAAGGCAGAGAAGGATCAGGCAAAACTGGAGGAGAACAACCTTTAAGAACATCCTTGTAGTGGGTCGCCAATTCTTTTACGTATTGAAAAAAAGGATGCTTCAGTCGTTTCAACAAATTACTAAGGTCCGCATCTTTTTTAGCTGCTTCTAACATCCAGGGAGCATGCCGTGAAATCCTACCTGTCTCATCCCCAAGGCCTGGCACTCTGGTTGAGAGGCGGCTAACGCCATCCCTTTCTGCCCAGGTATCTTCAATTTTCATCGGGAGCCGCCCCTCATAATCAGACCACGCCTCGATGAAGGTAATTTCCCCTTGGTTATTGAAAGTAAACTCTTCGTAGATGGGACATTTTGTACCGTCATAATCAAAGATCACATGGCAACGACTAAAGGGCTGATGCTCAAAGAAGCGGCAATCTAATTTATCATATTTAGTTTTTTGGAGCTTTAAGAAGATATCAGTCAGAATGAGGTTATTGCGTTTATAACCAGTAAGGAGAAGCCAAGGATGCCACTCCCATCGAACGACTCGATCAGAATAATTTGGCTTGATACGAAGGGGTACGGATGACTCCATCGTTTTAAAATACTTCTCGGCCTGGTCGACATAATAGGAAGAATCTTCTTGGGGAGATAATTCGGTTGAGAGTAAACCAAATTCGGATTGGGCCCAGGCCGTCGGCTGGAGGAGAAAGAAGAGAGGAAATAAATAAAAGATCCATTTAATCATAAGGAGTTTGGTGTTTTCTTTATTATTAAATGGATTGAGGGCAGCTGGTAGAGCTAATGAAAGAATAGATGGAAACTGTCTAAAGAATAGGCAACATCGAGGATGCTGTTAAAACGTTTAAAAAAATTCATTATCTCGTATTAGAATGTCGGCAAGAATCAATTTTCTCATCATCCAATACTTTTTGATGCTTAAAATCAAAGAAAGTATGGAAAGAGCGCTCCTCGACTTTGCTACCTTTATCTGGAGCATGCCTCACTGTACGCTCAAGAATCTGGCCTTCTTTTTCCCATTTATGAACGGAGTAACTCGTACTACCCCCGCGAACTAGAGGAGTGTGACCTAGCTTCATTTCTTTGAAGGTCGATATTGGTCCATAAGAGTATTGGTCAGAAGTGAGTTCACCCGTTTTTGTATGAAAAATGTAAGTCGTCGCCTGCGAGGGTGAACCCTGGATCATTTCCATGCAGGTGATATTCAAGTCTTCAGCAAGGACCGTTAAAGTATAAAAAATGAATACGAGAATCAGAAGTGAGCCCAGTTTATATTTCATTCTAATACTTATACGCTCATATCGCGATATGCAGACTTAAGTGATCTTAAATCGCTTAAGCGGCCTTAGATAGCTCTTGGGCCTGCCCATGGATAATTGCTGTAATCATTGAATGATAAGCAATCTCTGACTGAATCAAATTCATAAAAATAATATTTTTTCTCTCATCACTTAATTTATCAATAACTGAAACGGCTTCGGAGACATGATGGGGATCCTCTTCCCCATGAACCCGTAGGAATGTTCCACACTTTTTTCCATGAGATTTTTCAACCTGCTGGTAAATCCAAGGACATATTTGGCACGCCACATCCTCTAACAATAGAATGTAACCCATGAGGGCCGTAGCATCCACATGTTCAATCTTATAGTACTGTGTTTCCCAAAAAATTTTTGTCTCAGGTCTCTCAGGGAAATCTTCTAGTGAGAAGCCTAGATTTTCTAAATCTTTTTTCATCATAAGGTCATGCGAGTTTTCCTCCGATAAATGCACAAAGAATCTACGCTGAATCTTCCTGTCTTCTTCACTCATTCGCGATGCTGCGAGAGCGAGAAGCCTCTCTGAATGGTTCACATAATAAAATGTCTGTGCCATGTAATCTCCAAAAGCTTTCTTGTTTTCCCAGGGAAAGCTTTTGAGAATAAGAATCATATTGTCCGTTTGTTTTTTGTAATCATGATGCATACTTCACTCCTTCTAATTCTGTCGTTTGAATGAGAGAAACTTTATTGTGCCAAAGACTTTGTTTGATGAGTTCGAGATCGTACGAAGGGATCACAAGAGTGCTGCGTTCCCAGTAAATGAGATCCGTCATCTCTGAGAGAAGAAGCTCCCCTTCATTAAGATAAGGAATATCATAGGACAATGTTTTGGATCCGAGTTTTGAGCAGAGTTTTTCATTTGAAGTAGCTTTTCTAACAGCTGTAACCATGACCTCTGAATTTGATCGCTTAAAATTTTCCAGGAACAATGAGAGAAGCAACGTCTTCATACAAATCCCAGTATTCTTCTGTCTGAAATCGGGATGTACAGTGAAGTAAGAGGCAATCGCCACGTTTTGTCCCAGTTCAGAAATAAGTTTCAGTGTCTCTTTTGGCCAAAACCTGAAGTATGAATCTTCCTGAACTGGAAGAAGAGAAAAATTGGTAAATCTTACCATCGCAAGCCCTGCACATTGCTGTCCGGAAAACAAGGCCACAATATGGTCCTGTCTCAAAAAATCATCTGCGTAGAGATGTTTTTTGATTTTCATCTCGTTGGAATAAACGGAGTCCCAAACTTTTTTCCAGCAAGAAAAAGTTTCTTGATAGATCTCGCCAAACTGAGAGCTTATTAAGTTGCCCGGAAGTATATACAGTTGAAGGTTTAAATTTTTCATCAAGGAATTCTAGCACTGAAATAAAATCTAGATCTTTTCCGAAGAAGGGAGTTTTAAATCATTGAAAGGTTGGCTAGATCAAAAATATTTTAACAATTCAACGACCATGATAATGGGCAGAGACTATTGCAGATGATTCACGTCAGGAGCAATTCCCAAAGAAATACGAACATTGGTTCCAGGATCATTGAGTTCTTGCGAAGACTGGAATTCGAGATTCCCACCGTAATTTTCAACAAGGGATTTAACAATAGAGAGTCCATAACCAGAACCAATCTCACCCATAAGACCTGGTGTGCTGGCGATTGATGAATTCTGATTAAGTTTCTTGATAATTTCAGGATCAATCCCAGGTCCTTGGTCCTTGATGTCTAGGACAACTCTCCCAGCTTCTTCTCTCGCAGAGATGATAATAACAGTTCCTGCTTGAGAAAACTTGAGAGCGTTGCTAACAAGATTGCTTAAGACTGAATTTGTAAACGAAATCTTATCCGCCATGATCAAAGTACCGGTCGTGAGATGGTTTTCAAATTTAAGTTCAATATTTTTACAAAGGAGCGTCTCAGAAAAGATAAGGAATACTTCTTTAAAACATTCATCAATGAGAACCGGTCTCACGGGCAAGTTTTTATGGGAATTCCGAAGCATGTATCTATCTTTGGTATTGAGAATAATCCCTTCGATGGAATCCATTGAGAGTTTTATTTTATCAAGCAAACTCAAGTCTATCTGCCCATCACCTTTAAACCGATGGAAATAAAACTTCATCGACATGATAGGATTTGAGACATCATGAAGGAGAATTTTAAGAAGTCCCTCATTTTCTTTGAGAGAAGTCTCAAGCTGAATGGTTCTCTCCTTAATCAGCCCATTTAAGCGTTCACTCTCAGTGAGGTGGGCGAGTTCAAGAGCAATTGAAGGCAAAAGAATGGCAAGAGCATCATAGAGAGCATAGGATACGAGCCAGCCGACAATCTGAACTTCATCCATCCTAAAGACAGCAAAGTTAATACAATGGATGGGTAGCAGAAAATACAAGAGACCAAGAAATTTTTGAAGCAAGGTAGTCCGATCTCGGTCGATAATATTCATGTACAAAAAAGTATGAATAAGGGGAGTTCCTGTTGCGATAGCAAGAGGCATCGCGAAGACTGTAAATCCAAAGCCTGCGGAGAATAGGATCAAGGTCAGTGCAATTGAGACCGCATAGTAGATTATATAATTTCTTAGAGGGAATTTACGATTGAAAGCTTCAAACCCAATCATCGAAAAAATCGTCATGGGAAGAAAAGTCGCACTATAGGCGAGAGCTATAGGTAGAGCACCGGTTTGAAAAATGGACTGGATCACGAAGACAATTAAAACGGCCGGCCAAAAAGCACAGAGTAATTTATAAATTCTCCGTTTATTGATCATCAAGAGAGCAAAATTGATCACGATATTTAAGAGGACGAATCCGCTTAATACTGCAAAAAGGATGGGGATGAACTGCTTCTCATTCATGTTCAATGATCTTAACATTCAATCGTTAGGTGACCCAAACAAAGTCAGGATCCTGTACAATTTACAAGCCCCTGGGACAAAGATTTACTAAGGTTTTTAGGCCACTGACCGACTAGTTAACTATGAAATGGCTCCTCCTCTATGCTTTCATAATACCCCGTTTGAGCTATGGACTCGACCCCTTCGCCTGTAAGGATCCTAATTCTCATTCAGCGATTCACAAGATTCTTCATTCTCTTAACTCTAATAACTTTCTCGCACACAGAAAATTTAAATGTATCGAGGACGTTATGCCCTCGAAAACTTCTGTGAATTATGCGTCCGACTTAGAAGTCGTGAGGTCCATGAAAGATAGGGACAAGGAGAGCTACGAGTACCCTTGGCTCAACGTTCAGGCGACGGAGAATTCTGAAGAGAAGATCAAAAAAGTTTATGACGTCTCTAAAAAATACAATATCCCCCCTGCAATTCTCTACGGCGCCATCGCCCAAGAATCGAGTTGGATGGAAATGGGCCTCGCTGATGATTTTGGAAACTGGGCCTGTGGATTGGCGCAGCTCAACGTCAACGATTGGTGTAATTGGTCTGAAAATGCTGATGCACTCACCAAAGCGAAGATTAAGTGGCCTGTGAAAGAAATCCAGGCCTACCGAAGTCAACATCCGGGAGCAAACATCTGTGACACTTCCTTCATCACTCCGTCTTACGCCGGTCCCTTCTATGAAGTGGCACTCAAGCGGTTAAGATCCGAAGATCCGGATGCTCCTCCGTACATGCTGCGAAGTCGGCACGCTTCTGAACCAAGGCTCCCCAATTATTTAGAAATCATGGCCGGCTACAGGTTCGTTGCCAAATATTCTATCGATGACAGAATATCTAAAAATGATCCACACGCGCAGGGGCTTCGCTATCTCATAACGTCGAGCTTCGCGGCGAACTGTTCTGACTACCACAATGGCATCGATGCAGCGGCGTTTACGTTTGCTGAAATTTTTAAGCAATTGCCACAAGAATTACAGCAGGCCCAAAAATATAAAAAAGGCCTTGAGAACCCTAACAACTGCGCCCAAAATACAAGTAACTATTATCCATTACACGTGGGTTGGCTGCTCGCAAATGCTGTCTATAATGCTGGGCCTGAAATCCTTCCGGGGGTTTTTAAGTATCAACAAAATTCGCGAATTTCATGGGAGAATTTTACTCCCGAAGACTTAGTAAAGGCGATTCACTTCGCGGTCATTCAAAAAAACTCGGGAATCTCCTCGACCGGTGCGCAGGAAGCCATGGGCCATGTGCCGGGGGTTCTCAACAGTACAAGTTTTGAGAACAAAGAAGATGCGGACGAATGAATTCGGCGATCTCAGCCGTGGACGATCCCCGCCCACTGGCCTAAGATCCTCCCATGATCAAACTCACCCAAACTGTGAAGAAAGGCGGCTGTGCTGCCAAGGTTCCTGCCCTCATCCTTAAAGAAATTCTCGCGGGTGTAAACTTCCCGCCAGTCATCGAAGGGGTAATGATTGATGGTAAGCACTTTGATGATGCCGCTATCTTTCGCATCGACGAGCGGATCTCTCTGGTTCAAACCTTGGATTTTTTCACGCCAATTGTAGACTCCCCGACTGACTTTGGTGCCATCGCCGCGGCAAATGCCTTAAGTGATGTCTATGCTATGGGCGGACGGCCCAAGACCTGCATGGCAATTCTCGCAGCCCCTCTCGCAGATATGAGCGAGGAAATTATCCAACAGGTCCTCCAGGGTGCTTGTGATGTGATTAAAGAAGCGCGCGCCTCACTCGTGGGCGGCCACTCAATTGATGATGACACGTTAAAATTCGGACTCTCAGTCACGGGCCTTGTCGACACCCACTCAGTTTGGTCCAATGCAACGGCAAAAATTGGCGATGCTCTCATCCTGACTAAGCCTCTTGGTACAGGGACCATCTGTGCTGGAATCAAGCGAGAAGTTTACACTTCTGAAGAAATGACCGAGGCAATCGAATCGATGAAGCGCCTGAATAACGCTATCGATTTTCTCAACGCGGATCAGATTAAAGCGATTCATGCGGCGACCGACGTGACTGGCTTTGGACTCGCAGGTCACGCGCTTCAACTAGCAAAGGCCTCTGAGGTTGCCCTAACAATTAAGCACGCACAACTTCCTCTTTTCAAATTAACTATTGCCTCCCTGGAAGCAGGTCATCTCACAAAAGCACACAGAACGAATAAAGAATATACCCAGAGCTCGCTTCAGTTTTTTGGCGTGAGTGACCTTGAACAGCAGGTCTACTTTGATCCGCAAACGAGCGGAGGCCTTCTTCTTAGTGTCGATCCGAAAGTAGCTCCTTCTATCGTCGAGGGCCTGAGTAAGCATTTTCCAGGCACAGCAATTGTAGGACAAGTCATCGCATTGGACGGGGCCCATGTCCGAGTGGAATGACCCCGGATTAAAAAATCTCTTCCTTAATAACGTACCACTCATCGATGTGCGAGCACCTGTGGAGTTTGCGGCCGGACCACTTCCTCACTCTATCAATCTGCCTATCATGAACGATCGTGAGCGTGAGCTAGTAGGAACGTGCTACAAAGAAAATGGTCAAGCAGCAGCTATTAAACTTGGGCATGAGCTCGTAACCGGAGCTGTGAAAGAAGCAAGGATTAGTGCTTGGAGAGACTATCTCTTGCAAAATCCAGAAGCGGAAATTTTTTGTTTCCGCGGAGGACTTCGTTCTCAGATTACTTGCCAGTGGCTTCGCGAAGTGGGCTTCACTAAGAATCCTTTGCCTGGTGGATTCAAACGGATGCGTAGATTTTTTCTCTCGCACCTCCTCGAGGCCCCACTGCCTCAGCTCATTCGTTTGGGTGGGCGCACTGGCTCGGGTAAAACAAAACTCCTCGCAAAACTTCCTCACTTCATTGATCTCGAGCATCTCGCCTCACACCGGGGTTCGGCCTTTGGGAAGAAAGGCCCACAACCCACTCCCATTGGTTTTGAAAATGAATTGGCCCTGGCCCTCATGCGCCAAACTGGGATCACAGTGGTTGAAGACGAAAGTGCAATCATCGGAGACCTGTCTATCCCCGAACGTTTGTTCCAACACATGCGATCCTCCCCCATGATCATTCTAGAAACCGATCTAGAAACGAGAGTTCAGATTATTTATGATGAGTATGTTGTGGATGCTCCACATTCTTCACTTCAATCAAGTCTGAGCAGAATCAAAAAAAGGCTGGGCGGACAGAGGTTTACTGAGATCGATCAAGAAATGTCTCGGGCCTATGAACAAGGGCAGTCAGTGGATAATCACAGAGGATGGATTACTGATCTTCTTAAACACTACTATGATCCCATTTATGAAAGGGACATGGACCGGCAGTCGGAACAAATTATTTTTCGAGGAAACGAAACCGATATTCTGTCGTACCTAAAATCAATATTGTAAATTTTAAGATGGATGAACTCTAGAAGATTATTTTTTTAGAGTTGTAAGAAACTTTTTATAATCTGAAAGATTGTCATTGTTTTCAGGTTGAACACTATTTTTATCTAAACCCAGCATCAATCCTCGCTTAACGCCGTCCTCCAGACCATCAAGCTTAGGCTTATCCAGGAAATCTAAGGCTCCATATTTGGCAGCTTCCGTCATTAATTCAGGGCTTCCATGGCCAGTATAAAAGATGAAGGGGACATCATTGTCAGACGATCTTATTTCTCGAATAACATCCATGCCACTCAGGCCTGGCATGTTTATATCAGAAACAACGCAATGAATTTTTTCTGTTGAGAGGATCCTAAGTGCTTCCTCACCATTAATTGCAGTAAAAACATGATCTGCAAAATCCTCGAGGGATAGCTTGAGAAGTCGAAGAAGTTGAATTTCGTCTTCGATGATTAAAAGATTTCCTTTCATGGTACCTTCTTTGTAAACGTCAAGCGGGCATCTCTATAATGAATTCATTCAACTCTAAGTTTGGGCTTAAGTAAATTTTCCCTCGATGAGATTCAATAATACTTTTGGAAATACTCAACCCAAGACCAGTTCCCTTTCCAATTCCCTTCGTCGTAAAGAATGGCTGAAAAAGTTTTAAACGTGTTTCTTGTGGAATGGGTTTTCCAGTATCAGAGACCTTGATAAAAAAGGTGTCGACCGATTTTTCCAATTTAACAGTAATTTCTTTAGGAGCTGGATTAGATTGAAGTGAATCGAAGGAATTCCCAATAAGATTCATGAGAACATGAGAGATTTGAATTCTTTTACCTTTGATGAACGTCTCCATCAATTGATCTTTATCTACGAAAGTTAATAAGATGGATTGATGCCTAAACCTCTCCGAGAACACTGATATAACATCATCAAAGACGTCCTTAACCTTAACATCTTCCATCGTTTCGTTACTTGAGTCTCGCGAAAGATTTCGCATCCCTTGAATGATCTTTGAGATCCGCATTCATGTACTTTCGATATCACGAGCACAGCTCATGAGCTTCTCAGAATGAATCTGCTCTTTATCAAAGACCTTAAACATATATCTTATATTGAAGGTAATGATCGCGAGAGGATTATTAATCTCATGTGCCATACCACTTGCCATCTCTCCGAGAGATGCTAGCTTCGCTGACTCCACAGAGCGTGCTCTCTGCTCTTCCAAACTTGTCGTGAGGGCATCGAGATTGTTAAGGTTTCGAAGGTAGATTCTATAGACATTAATGATGATGCTCAAAAAGATGATGATACCAATGATCCCGATCGTCGAAATCACTGCTGAGATTTTTGTTTGTCTTTCTAGTGCAGCATTTTTGTCATTCAGATCATTCTCAATAAAATCTTGGAGTTCGTTTTTTAAATGGCCAAGCTCCTCGGCGGATATTTCTTGAGGTGTTTTCGTATCGAGAATTTTCTTCACCGTTGGCTTCAATCTCAAACGGCCTTGAGCGACGTTATTCATCTCAGCTAAGGCATAGATGATACCATTCCGATTCATTTTTATTTCTTCTGAATTTCCATTTTCGTTACGTTCTAAGATTTGATTAATGGCGATCAAACGAGAAATGCCGCTATAAATTTGTAAACTTGGGACGTCGGACGAATAAAAAGCTGAAATCAACTCTTTGTTTTTGGAGTTCACGTTGAACATGGCAAAGTAAACCGCGACAAGAAGGACCAGTCCGAATGCAGTTAACTTTATGGGGAAGACATCATATTTCTTTTTCATTTAAAACACAAAAGCCAGCTGAAGATCGTAAACATTAAAATTATTCCCTGGGGCGCCGCTGAGACCGGATGACGTATCTAAGACCTGACCAGAAGAGAGTAAATTTGGTTTTGTCTTTCTGTGAAAATTCACGTGACTCATGCCAAGCTTGAGAACGGCATTTGAGTCAATGGCATATTGAAAGGTCATATCATAAGAAGTTGTCGAAGAGGGTGAGAGATCTGATTTGGCAAGCATCGCGTTTGAGTAAGTCCCGATGAGCATGAATTTTTCTGTAAAATGGTAACCTAAACTCTGATAGGCAGACTCAGCTGTGGATTGCAAAACACTGGTCGAGTTGGTGCGGATGTACTCACTCATGATCAACCATTTTTTGACATCCCAACTAAAACCCGTCGTATAGGTTTCGAAATGGCGAACGGGCAGATTGGTATAGTAAGTACCTTTTAAGGATCCAGATACTGATGTTGGAGTTTGAATGTTAACGTCAGTTTGTCTTCCGGTAAAAAAATTAAAATAAGCATCAAGGCCATCTCGATTATAGTTCAATCTCGAACCTAGCATCTGCTTACTCACGACTTCGTAAGTAGCATCTTTGTTATAAAAATTCTCTCTGATGGTCCCGCCGTATAAATGGAGTCCAAAATCTTGCATTGATTTTTCTGCACTTATACCAGTAAAAGACTTAAAAGGACTGAGTCCGTAAACCTCTACAGGTGCGGACGCCCAAGGATAAAGTGCCTTCACTTGAATGACTTCAGACTTAAGGAAGATAGGCAAACGCTGTTGTCCAACTCTCACTTTGAAATTATTTGAGAAATTTCTTTGATACTGAATTAAGTCGAGGATGATTTTATTAGGTTGTGGGGCATGAATGACCTGTACGAGCGCTCGAGATTGATCATCAACCTTGGCAGCAACGTTAAGACCTGCCGAACTCAGTATTGATGCTCCATAGCGATTGGTTATGCCATTGTTGAATTCGACATCATTCTTAGTTGTAGTCTTTGCATAATCGATGCTGCCAAAAAAATGTACATCTTGGGCCTTAGCATTCGTAAAATATATTAATCCTATGAATACTATAAAAAGTTGCATATTCTTCCCTGATGTATCTACTTGTAGATTACAAAAAACATATTAAGATTATATAGAGAAATAGCAATTTTACTTTAAATTTATGCAAATCTTATGAAAAGTTTTATTTACTCATTCATGCTGTTCATGATCGTTTATGCACTTAGTAGCATAAGCGCAAACGCTGGTTCACTTTTTGTCTATCGAAATCTTAAGAATGAGAGCACGCTTTCCTTTGAAACCGTTAAAAAGATTTTTGACGCTAGTAAGCTTACTTGGGAAGAAGGGAAAACCATCCTTTTTATCATCAAGGATATTGAGCAAGTTGATGAGAGAGAGATGATTGAATTCTCTGGGCTCTCAAAAATGCAGTTCCTTAATAAATGGCGGATCAAATTTTTTTCCGGAAGATCGATGATGCCTGTTCAGGTTAAAGACGATGAGGCGGCGCTAAAACTCCTTAAAGAGAATCCTTACGGTATTTATTTTTCTTTCAGCGATCTAGGACCTACGAAGGAAGAGACAAATATTAAGCTTGAAAAGTATGAATTCTAGGGTTTTCTACAAATAAAGATGTAATGAGTCCACCCCTCTTCCGGGATCTCCACCACTTCAGTTTTAACCTCAAAACCCGTCTGCTTTGCATCCTCGACATAAGATTCAGAATCAAAAGATGACCACAACAGTAGTGTGCCTTTTGGATTGAGCTGATCAAAAATTCTCTTTAGACCCGGACGATCATAAAGCGTTTGATTGTGAACACCACAGATCGCCTCCGGCCCGTTATCGACATCCAAGGCAATAATATCAAAAAGCTTCTCTGGGTTATACTTTGAGATATCGCTACAAATGAAATTCACCTTGGAGTCATCTAAACCCCCAAGTGAGTTTCTTTTTGTGTAAGTGTTGTACCAGTGAATGATATCGGTAGATTTTTCGACGATCGATAACTCGGCCCCATCACCAAATTCTTTAATGTAGGCGGCAAGGGTGAATCCAAGTCCCAAACCTCCAATGAGGATTTGAGGTCTAGGAACATTCGTGCAACGACGAGAAACAGTGGCGAGAGCATCTTCAGAGACGTGGCAATAGCTACTCATGAGCTCTTTGCCATCGACGTTTACAAGGTATTCACCGTCTCTGGTGAAGAGTTCAAGACCTTCACTCCCCGATGCGACCTTTGCCCATTCCATCATAAATTTCCTATTTTCGGTTTTCAATGAGTTTGGCTTTTTAAATGGGTATAGTCATTCGGATTTTAAAAAAATGGCCTGAAGAAATCGCTTTAAACAGGTTTAAAGTTTTCAAAAAGGGTTTCCATGGCTATAAAAAGTGTATGAACATTCTTATTTTGCTTCTTGCTTTATGCTCGCTTGGCGCATCGGCTTCAGACTGGGTTGGAACTTGGGCGGCCTCCCCTCAGCCTTCAAAGTCCCCGCTAAACCTTACGAATCAGACGCTTCATCAATTTGTACGCATATCTCAAGGTGGAAAGACTCTGAGACTGCGGCTTTCAAATCTTTTTGGCGAGGAAGACCTTCATATAAGTTCAGTCAAAGTCGACGGTCACTTGGTCTCATTCAACAACAGGCAAGACTTACTCATCCCTAAAGGAGTCGAAATTTTCTCCGACTCTTTGACTTACTCGGTCCCCGATTTGGCGAATTTAAAAGTAAGCCTAACTTTTGCAGATTCAGTAACACTTAAAACTTTTCATGCCGTCGCTCTCCAGAACAACGTTATCATCCAAGATGAGACAGGTGAAAAGACCACAACGGAGTCATGGTATATCTTGAGTGGCGTAGAAATACTTTCACAAGACTCCAGATCAATTGTCACTTTTGGAGATTCAATCACTGATGGAGTTGGATCGAGCACTGGCCAAAACAATCGTTGGCCTGATGTGATGGCGCAGCTTCTTCAATCAACAAAATATTCTGTGCTTAACGAAGGAATTGGTTTTAATCGCATCCTCGAGGAGCAGACAAATTCAGACCAACCAAGCCGTTCAGGACTCGATCGTTTCGAAAGAGATGTGCTCGGCCAAAATGGTGTGAAAGCTGTGATTATCTTTGAAGGGATCAACGATATCGGTCTCTCGGCAACCTACCTCGATCCTCAAGTCATTTTTTCTAAACTCATTGTTAGTTATCAAAAGCTCATGCTGAATGCAGAACAAAAAGGTCTCAAGGTTATTCTTGCAACTCTTTCTCCTATGAGTGGATCTGGCTACGGCCAGGCAGCGCATGAAAAGGCACGCTCGCTTGTGAATCATTGGATCCGCTCAAGTTCTAACGCAAATCAGATTTTAGATTTTGACTTAGTTTTAAGAGATCCCAGTCATCCAGAAAGATTATTGCCCAAATACGACTCCGGTGACCATCTTCATCCTAACGACTCTGGCTATGAGGCAATGGGAAAAGCAGCAAGCGATCTCTTCAAATAATTCTCGATAAGAGAAATCTTTCAAGCTATGATTCGGCTCTATGAAAACTTTCGTTATTGTTGCTTTGATGTTCATCATTATCTCGCATGCATTCGCCGGAGAATTTAGTGCTGAAGGCAATCGCTTCATACTTAACGGCGCCCCATTTCAAATCCTCTCTGGCGAAATTCATTATCCTCGGGTTCCTAAAGAATATTGGAGAAATCGGCTTCAGTCTCTTAAAGCGATGGGCCTAAATACTGTCACGACCTATGTCTTCTGGAATCAGCACGAAACTTCACCTGGAGTCTATGACTTCACTGGGGACCAAGATGTTGCCCAGTTCATTCGGATGGCCCAAGAAGAAGGCCTGTATGTTATACTGAGACCTGGTCCCTACATCTGTGCCGAATGGGAGTTTGGTGGCTTTCCCGCCTGGCTTCTAAAAGATGGATTGATCAACTTAAGATCTAACGACCAAAAATATTTAAATTACGTTTCAACATGGTTCAGCGTTTTAGGCAAAGTGATTTCTCCTCTTCTCATTCAAAATGGCGGTCCAATCATCGCTGTTCAAATTGAAAATGAATACGGAGGCTTTGGTAGGGATAAAAAATACTTAGAGGCGATTCATCAAATACTCTTAAAGAATGGTTTTGCTCAGAGTTTGATGTTTACGTCCGATGGTATAAAAGATCTTAGCAAAGGAAATCTTTCTGGCATCTTATCCGTGGCTAACTTTGGTCCAGGAAACGCAGATGAAGCTTTTGAAGCTTTACGAAAAGCTCGGCCTGAAGCTCCTTTGATGGTTGGTGAGTATTGGGCCGGGTGGTTTGATGAATGGGGTGGTAAGCATCAATCTTTAGATCTTGCCCCTCAAACCAAAGACTACGAATGGATGCTTTCACAAGGAGCGTCAGTAAACTTATACATGTTCCATGGAGGAACAAGTTTTGGCTGGATGAACGGGGCCAATAGTGACGGAAGAAACTATTCACCTGATGTAACGAGCTATGACTATGATTCTGCGCTAGATGAAAGTGGCAGGCCTACGAAGAAGTATTTTGCTTTCAGAGAAATCATCTCTCGCCTAACGGGAAAGAATCCATCCGCCGTTCCAGAGCTTACACCCGTCATCACTTTGCCTGAATTTAGAATGCGCAGATCTATCTCGGTGTTTGATTCTTTGCCGAAGTCAGTGAAATCTCTTCATCCGCTGAGTATGGAACAGATGGATCAGGCCTATGGTTATATTCTTTACCGCGCAAGACTTAAGCGCTCTTCCAGCGGGCATTTGGTCATCGAAGGTCTTCATGATTATGCTCAGGTTTATATCGACGGAAAACTGGTGGGAACTTTAGATCGCAGGCTTGATCAAAAAAGTTTAAAACTCAATATTAGAAATGCTGATGCCCGTTTAGAAATCCTGGTCGAAAACTCAGGAAGAATAAATTATACCAAAGCGATTCTGAATGAAAGAAAAGGCATCACTGGAAACGTAAAACTTTCAGGAAGTATGATACAAAACTGGGAACAATTTTCTCTACCGATGAATAATATCTCTTCCCTCAAATTCAAAGACGAAGGTTGCGAAGGAGCATGTTTCTATGAAAGTCATTTTAACCTAAACCTTTTGGGTGATACCTTTCTTGATGTAAGTAAGCTTGGCAAAGGCATGGTCTGGATAAACGGAAGACCTCTGGGCCGGATCTGGAAAATTGGTCCACAAAAGAAACTCTACCTTCCAGCACCTTGGCTTAAAGTCGGAGAAAACGTCGTGCATGTTTTCGATTTGGAAGGCCGATCGACATGGACGATGAAAGGACTTTCAAACTCAAACGATAGACTTAGGTAGAATAATAGAAAAGATACAACCCTCACCCGGCCTATTTTTTACTGAAAGTGTACCTTTATTGAGCATAATCGACTGACGGCTAATGCTCAGTCCAAGCCCCAGTCCGCTTTTGTCAGAACTTTTTTGCGTAAAGGGCGTAAAGAGTTCTTCGGCCATGCCTTCTGGAAGTCCACCGCATTGATCTTCGACATCAATTTGAGCACAACCATTATTCTCATAACCACGAATCCAAATGTTAGAGTCAACCTTTGTAAACTTAATGGCGTTTTGGACAAGGTTTGCAACGGCTGATTCCAACATTTGTCGATCGGCAAATACCATTAATGTCGGATCAACTTCGACCCTTAAACTAAGATTTTTGGAAGTCGTATCTGGACTTGATGTGACTTCAATGTCGCTTATCAAGTTTATCACAATAATGTTTTCAGCGTGAGGCTCTGGAGCTATTTTTAATCGGACTTCTGAGAGCGATCTATCGATCAGATCTCTCATATTGATAAGAGCATTGGATAGAATTCTACTAGTATTACCATTGAAACCGACAATTCCCTTCAAGATCATGTTGTTTGCAAGAATGGCACCTGCGAGCGTGTTTCTAAGTTCATGGGCCAACTGCCCAAGACGAAGTAATTCTTGATTTTGATTATCTTTAATACTCACGAATTCAAATTGTGTTACCGCCTGTGCGATGGCGATATCGAGGCTAAGATTTAATTCATGAAACTCCCATGAAGTGATCGCCTCTTTTTTTTCCTCAGCATATTCAGTGACGGACTGGCAGATGGCCCCATAGCCATGAACCACTTGTGAAATCGTATACCCGAGCCGCTGAGATTCCTTTCCATGGGCAGCTGCAACGGTAGTCGTGTGTTCTTTTAGGTCAGTCGGTTTTTTTGATCTTTTTTCGTCGGTAGGTCCTTTTTTTAAAACCGTGATGAGATCATGATAAAAAATAGGTAAACCTTTTTCTAATTCTCTTGAGGAAGGTCGATCCTCCGAAATTCCGTAGGTCTTTTTGATCGCTAGTTCGAGGATATTTTTTTCATACTTTTCAAGAAATTCATAAAGCACAGAAGCTCCAATGTTTTGATTTCTACCAATGGCATGGTTCCAGTTTTTAAGACCGTCTACAATTTAATGTTAACCAAATATAGGCCTAACGAAACCTGTCTGAATTTTACTCAGATCTTTTAATGCGCTTTTTTTGCAGCTTTGTGAGGAAAAAAGATAATACAAAAAAGAATAAAAAAGAATAAAACAGCAGAGGCCGTATAACGACTTAACGCTAACCCTCCGTGGTCAACGGGTTTATCTAGTAAATCACCTACAACTGCTCCGAGAGGTCTTGTTAAAATGAACGCTGCCCAAAAAAGAGCAGTCCTCGAGATTTGAGTCTTGAAATATAAAGCAACCACAATTAAAAGAAGGGCCCCAAAGATAAGGGCACTCCCACCATAGCCGAAGCCCGCGGAGTCCGCGGTCCAATCTCCAAGGGCAGTTCCGAGTGTTTGTGAAAACATAATGGTGACCCAATAGAAAATTTCTGATTTTGGGTTACTCACAGAATCAACAGAAATGGATCCAAGAGTTCGATACCAAACAAACAATGATATTATTAACAAAAGAAATAAAAGTAATGAGCCACCTGTGTAACCAATCCCTAATGAGCGGTCTGCAAAGTCCGCCAATGTTGTTCCAACAGTTGTTGTAGCGATGATGGTCACCCAGTAGATGACAGGATGAAAACGGGGAGTTTTTATTTGAATGAAGACAGCAACAAAAAACAGGGCGGCAAAAATAATCGTTCCGACTAAGTATCCAAGATTCATCGACATCGATACAGCATCCCCGCCCGTTTCTCCGAGTGTTGTGGCCGCAATTTTAATAATCCAAAAAATGAGAGTTAATTCTGGTACCTTACTGAAGCTCGTCTCTTCTTTTAAATTTTCCAATGGGACCTCATTTATTTAAAACAATCTATTTGGATTATTATAAATAATAAAAGAGAGGGAGGAAAGATGAGACTTCTCTCAATTGGCATAAGAGAATAGTAAAAGAATTTTAATCGTTTCAATAATATTTTATCTCGCCTCTTCGGCCTGCATTGTTTGAGGTCGAACCCTCACTCCATTTTGAAGTTCGCTAAGATGGTCAATGACAATCATCTCGTTTTCCTTTAGTCCAGAGAGGACAACCCATTTGTGATTGGGAAGAGACGCAACCTTAACTTCTCTTAGTTTAACACTCTGATTTGGCTCCATAACCCATACCTGGGCCAAATCATTCTTTGCAGGGACGAGAATATTTTCGGGGATGACGAGCCTGCGCTCCGCTTTGTCAGAATCCAGTTGAGCTAAAATCATCATTTCGGGTAACAGCAAGAGATCAGGATTAGGCACGACCGCACGAAGAGTGATCACATCATGACCCTGGATTGAGAGGATTTTGCCTGTGTGAGGATAGTTTTCCTGAGCATTCTTCAATTTGAATTTCATCCTTATATTTTGTCCTAGATTTTTATCCCAATGATCTTTTAAGATTTGAATATCGACGTAGACAGGATCGAGAGTTCGTACCACGGCGAGAGGAGCTTTTCGGTTGATTCTTACGAGCTCACCTGCACCGACTTCTGCTCTCATGATGAAACCAGAAATGGGTGATGTGATGACGTATTTCTGATCCAAAGACTGTTTAGCTAAAAGTTGTTTTTTTGCGATTAAGACTTCAGCATTTGCCTTTCTTATGGATTTGAGAACTTCAGTGCGATCACTTTTATTTGCGGCATTTAGTGTTTTTAAAGGGATATCCAAAACTTTTAAAAGGAGTTTCTGATTATTTAAATTAGTTTTTGCATAAAGAAGGTTGGCCTTAAATAACTCAATTGAACCTTCTAACGCTAAAGGATTGAGAAGAAAAAGTTTATCCCCCTTATTCACATAGTCTCCATTGTGAAAATACTGTTGAATCACCACTCCTTCAATCTGTGGTCTAATTTCGGCGATATTGGCGAGAATGACTTTACCTAAGTATGAAGTTGTAGAACTCATCGATTCGAATTTTACCGGCGCCACATTGACCTGAAGATCTTGGAGAGCTTTATGGGTTTTTTCAGGAATTGGTGACGGTTGTTTTGAACAAGAGAAAAGGGTGAAAATTAAGAATGTGAAAAAAAGAATTTTGTGCATATCTCATCCTCTGAGAAGGTCACTATGGAAATATTGTAAGGTTGTTTTTAAGTGGGAAAATTAAAGAAATCCTGAAGAAGAAACCGACAGAGAAGGTACGGTGTACTCCTGCGATGCGAGTAGGAATTATTTGAGCCCATGATAAAATAGCGAGATGAATAAATCTCTAGTTCCTCTCAAAACGAGACCCATTCCTGGGCCTAGTTTTTTTTCTCTGCTCTCACTCACTCCGCTCATGCGCAAAGATCCGATTGCCTTCGGCGAAATGATGTTCAAAAAATATGGGAACGTCGTTAAATTTTCCGTTGGCCCCTACAAAGTCATCGCTATGAATGATCCCGTCTATCACCACTGGGTGCTGAAGGAGAATTGGGAAAACTACATTAAAGGGAAAGCGTTTGAAAAAATGGAGCCCGTCATGGGAAAGGGACTCCTGACCGCACCCAATGAATTCTGGCGACAGAACCGCGCCATTATCCAACCTAATTTCCGATTGGGCCGCTTCCCTGATTATCACCGCAAGATGGTAGAGTGTTGCCAAGAATTCGTTATGTATTTAAAACGAGATGAGAGAACAAAGGCCCCGGTTGATATTCATCAAGAGATGATGAACCTCACTCTCTCCATCATCACGAGGTCAATTTTCGACACTGATTTCGCCTCTGATCCAAAGGTCGCAGTAGCGATCCACGATTTTATGACCGGCATGGAGGCGCAGCTCTTCCACTTATCCCCTCTACAGAAATACATTCCGACTCCAAAAAATCTTCGCTCACTCAGGGCCGTCAAGTTTATGGACGCCATCGCTTATGACCTCATCGCTAAACGGCGTCTGGACTTTGAAGGACGGACGGATTTGATCTCACTTTTGATTCAGGCCGCCCACCGTGAAGGAGCAAAAGGCATCACCGATAAGTATCTGCGAGATGAAGTTTTAAATTTTCTCATCGCAGGCCATGAGACGACTGCCAGTGGACTGAGCTTCTGTTTATACCAACTCACTCAGCACCCCGAAGTGATGTCGAAGGTGAAGAAAGAAATTAAAGAGGTCTTAAGAGACAGGGAGCTTGCGTATGAGGACTTGGATAATTTTGTCTATTTGGAGAAAGTGATCAATGAGGGCCTTCGTATCCTTCCTCCCGTCTGGGCCATCTCTCGCGAGGCCAAGGCAGATGACATCATTGATGGCTATCATATTCCAAAAGGTTGTATTGTTACGGTGGCCCCCTATTTCGTTCAGCACCGCCAGGACATTTGGCCCGATCCCAAACGCTTTGATCCAGAACGGTTCAATGAAGAAGAAGTAAAAAAACGCCCGAAATATACCTTCTCGCCCTTTGGTCTTGGACCTAGAACCTGTATCGCTGAAACATTCGCTCGCATGGAAATGAAGACCTTCATCGTTCTCTTTCTGAGACAGTTTGATATTAAGCTTGATGCCAGCAAACCAGTCGTCCCACTGGCGACGGTCACTCTGCGACCCAAAGATGGCCTCTACTTGCACATTCAAGAGCGAGAGGTCGTGAATTAATTTCACTCCCTCATGAATAGGGCCCTGTAGAATCTATCAGTTTCGGTTTAAGAAATTGCTTTCGTAAAGCGGAAAGTCCATTGTCCGGTAACAAAAAAATTGTCACTGCGAGGACTCCATGAAAAAAGCTATATTAATGACTTTATCCTTAGTCGTGGGAACTGCCCAAGCGAGTACAAGCTTCGGTGGTTTTGAATTTCATTCCTCAATCCCCCAAGGACAAGTCGATCAATTAGTAAATGACTTCACTTACCTCTATAAAAATCCTGTGACTAATCCAGACTCAGAATTTCTTCAGACCGCAGACATGGCCGTCGGCGATGGACCAAACTTTCATAACTGGCTCTTGAATCGTGCTCACTATATCGTTGGAGAAAGTTTCGAGCTCTCGGCGGCCAATCTTATTGGTAAGTCCTTCCGGTTCCCTAGAACCCCCCTTCCAACCATACCATCTGCACCCTCGCAGCCCGAGCCGACCCCGACTGATCCGCAGAGCGAGAAAGTTGTCGTCATGTCTAACATTGGCGCGGCCTTGTACATTGGTGGTAAACAAGCACAGCTTGCCATCGGTATTAAGTTCGATGGACAAAAAGTCTTTGTGACGTCTCCGCGCACAGGTCTGTTTCAAGTCGGTAAGGGTCTTTTCCTCGAGCGTTTTCTCTTAAACAAAGATCCGAAAGCACCTGCCAACTCAATCTTCCGTCTTGGGACTCTTGCTCACGAATCTCGTCACAGCGATAGTAACTCAGAGACGACGGGTTTTGTTCATGCTTACTGTCCAGCAGGCCACCCGTTCGAGGGCTATCCAGCTTGTGATAGTTCTTCAAATGGCCCGTACACCATTGGGGCAATGTCGGAGAGACATATGTTGAAGAACTGCACCGCTTGTAGTGTAGAAGAATTAAAAGGTCTTGAAGCCGGAGTCGCGGATTCTCTCGGCCGAGTGATCAATCCTGAATTAACTGCTCGAAGCACTTCTCTTGCCCAGTTAATCAAGTCAAACCAAACGATCATCTCGAGCTACGAGTTAATGGTGTCGATCATTACAGATAAAGATTTAATTGAGAAATATCAGGGCGAAATCAAAAAACTAAAAGATCAAAATGCTTCTTATCAACTTCAGCTCGATACCCTCAAAGTTGAAGTCGCCAAGGCACCAGTGGTCGATTCGACTCCGGAAGGAAGCTTTAGTCCGATCAGTCTTGAGGATTCAATGAAGCTCATGATGAAATCTCTTCGCTGAAAATGAAAAAAAAAGTCATCGGAACTTTTCTCTTAGCCGCACTCCTTATCGGGGTGCGGATTTATTTTCAGACAAGTCATCCTGAGGCTGCAGTTAGGGGAAATCATCAGATCAAGAGCGACATTGAAAAAAGTGAACCAACTAAAACCGATAGTACGGTAGTGTCTGAGAAAACGATTCCTGCGGAAGACTCGCTAACTTCAGAGCTCGCCCAAGCTGAAAAAAACCTTCCGACTCTTGAGCAGGCTAAAACTTGGTCAGAGGAAGAGATTCACGGTACACCAGTTGCAGTGATGGAGAGTGGGAAAGAGATCGGAAAATTAATTGATGCTGCCGAAAAAAATCCTGAGCGCCGAGAGCCGACACTCAAATACTTTTTAAAATGCGCTGAGAATAAAGAGGTCCTTCCTTCTGTGCGTGCTGTTTGTTGGAAATCGCTGACTCAGAATATTCCAGGGTGGAAGGTGTTTGTCCCTTTGGCAGAGTCTGAAGTGCCGGAGAGTGTTCGTATCTTGGCGGGTAAGCTATAAGTTGATAGAGCCGAAGGTTAAGTGTAAGCTCCTTAAAAAGGATCTCTACACATGAAAAAGCAACTTTCTAAGAAACACAAATATAGTATGGCCGTACTCCTGCTCGCGATTATTTTTGCCGCTTGGTATTCAACCATGCAGGTACGAAGCACAATCTATGAAGCTGAAATGGATGCGCCGATTGATGAAAAGATCAAGGATCTAAAAGCTGAAGGGCTCACAGATGAGCAGGTTCAAGAAAGAGTCAAAGGTGATTTGAATTCTGCTTCTCACTGATTTAGAGGCAGCGGGGCCAACCGAGTAGCTCAATTTGTCCCCAGGCCACATTGCCTCCATTTTAAGTCCCCAAAACCACATTAAAAAATCTGGCACCGTTCCTGCTTTAAGCCTAAGCATGAAGTGAGTTGCTAGGATGGTGACTCTCGAAATGCTTACAGGAAGTAAGACTAAAATTTATAAGGATGATAAATATGAGCGCACTCACCATTCAAAATTTCTCGAGCAATAAAGAAGAAGCTAAGGAGCACATCGTGGTTCTCACCGAACTCCTAAGAGATGTGGATATCGAAGGACGGATGACGATCTTGATGAAGGCCGATCAGCTCGTGGATGAAAAGGAAATGAACGAAGTTCTGCTTCAATCGGTCCGGATCGACCTTGAGCAGGAATTGAATAAGATGAGAAAGATGATTTTCATGGTGGAGAAGGCGCAGTACTTGTTAGATTCATAATTCAAAAATTCAAATCTATGCGAAGGGCTCCGATAGAATCGGGGCCCTTTTTTTTTAAATCTAAGGTAAGAGATGATTCACTAGAGGCTTAAAAATGGTATCTCCCTGTTTGTTCGGAGAAATGAACTCTGATCATTTTTACACCGCCCCTACCAAACCACACTCCTAGGCCCTATAATCCGCCAGAATTTAAAACTTATTACCTAAAGGCGAATTATGAAAATCTTGATTGCTACAGCACTATTGGCCTCTTCTTTAATCTCTGTTGCTCACGCTAGTGAAAAAGTTTGCGGCCAATTGAAATCAGTTAATTCTTCTCCGAAATGTGAAGCAGGACAAATGTGTTCTCACATGATCCGTGTAACAGAAATTCTCTCTCAGACTTCTGGAATTCAAATTGAATTGCAGACAAGATCTTCAAGTGTTCTCAAGCAAATGTCAGCTTTGAACGGATCGACGGTTTGTGTTTCTGGGAATCATATTAATGATGCTCAATTCGAAGTTTCTTCAATTCGTAAGGCCGTGTCGGCTTTCTAGTATCTTCTAAAACTTTACTTATCCCAAAGGGCCTCGTTTTTAACGAGGCCCTTTTTTTTGAAACAGAAACATCAGCTCTAAAGATCCATGTAGGATGGCCACTTCGAAGTAAACTTGCGCACCCATTGGCATTGAAAATACCCAAAGAATAATTCCCCCGCCACACAAACATATAGTGAAGATGAGCGCTCTCTTGCCTAATGAGATGTTGAGGTTTTGAGCGATGAGGCGGTAAGAGCTCGGATGCTCCGTAGTTTTCGTGCTCTCAGGAATCGCCCGAAGCCAGATGAAGTAATGAATCGAGAGTCCGAACACATACAGCACCAAGAAGCGGTACCAAACGTGGGCGTCTGAAGACCACGAGGCGAGCATCCACGCTGTATTTTCTGAAGCGCCCGCAAATGTGATCACCCCATCAGTCGCGGGGATCCAGGAATCAAGAAATCCACCGAGAATAACAAGATGGATGATGAGGAAAATTATCGTCGCAAGAATGGCGACATTTTTTCGTGCCTTCTCCTTTGAAACCTTGATCCAATAAAAAAACGCCACCCAGTTGTGAAGGAGCAGAGAGGCACCCACAAAAATTAAGGGTTCGATCCAGGCGAGTTTTATAAGGATGCCGCAGACACAAATTGCAAGTAGTGCACGCAATGGATTCATTCGTCGCGCGACTAAAAGAGTAAGCGTTGCCACCACGATCTGCCAGACTCCGAATGGCAAAGGAGATCCAACTTTGAAGACATGCAGGGCCACTGCAAGGGCAGTCATTAGAATGAGAAAACCATAGTTTTTGAATTCCGGAGTAAATCGGTAACTTGAAACCAAATGCGGATAGCCAAAGATCAAGGGGCCAAAACTCAAGAGCCATTGAGGCCACAAGAAAGCGATGGGCAGATAGAAGAAGATTGAGACCAGGAAGCCGAAAGCAAGACGAGTGTGAGTTTTTTGATAGAGGGAACGCAGAAACCTCGGCTTCAAGGAGAACCGAAGAAAAGAAACCCGGAAAAAATCTAATGATTGAACGAATGCATTCACGACTCTAGTATAAAAGGATAAGTAAATCTTTGACACTGGAGAGTGTGATGCGAGTTCTCTTTTTCTCGTTGTTGCTTGTAAGTAGTAACTCTTTCGCTGACATGGCCATGAGGGCCCAGAGTAAAATGTCCGCGTCCCTCGCAGCCCCTGCTCCAACCTACCAATTGACGACGGCAGACATCAAGGCCCATAATCAGAATATCTTGAATCTCCTCACAGTGGCCGAGACCCTCAAGGTAAAAGAAATCTCAACCTATTCCAACGATGCGGGTAGCATTCGTCCCTTGAGCGTGACGGAAGCGATGAGCAAGAAGATGACTGAGAACCCGAAATGGGATGTTTCTCTTAGTCCCACCGAACTCCAGACCATCACACCCCACCTTGAACTTATGAAAAATACTTTTGGTGAAAAAACCTACGGCTGGGCATGGTTTCTGAAACAAACCGGTAAGACGGCAGAAGCAAAGAAAATTCTCGCTGATCTATTTGCTGAAAGAAGTGCCGCCGTTATGACGATGCAAGGGACCTTTCATCATCAAAGCCCACTCATTCCGGTTTTAGAAATCGAGCAGGCGCTGGCCCCGTTATCGACAGCGGATGAGAAAGCGAAGATGCAGACGAAGATTCAGGAGTTGAAGGTTCATGTGAGTAATTTGAAAGATTATATGATTAATACTTAGGATCTTTAATTTGAGATTGAATATTCACGTCGAATATTAGGGTCAGAAAAATCCTTTTATAGCTTCAGGTTCTTCATCCTACTTTCTTTTCCTCAACAAAAACCTTACGAAGAACATCATTCATCAATGATGTATAAGAGACATGATGTTTTTCAGCTAAATCTCTTATTGCCTCTAACACATCCAAATCAAAATTAGCTGTAATTTTCTCTCTAGTTACTTTCTTTAAACAAGGAAGAGTTGCAAGGTCTACAGCTACCTTCCCAAATAATTTATCAGACAGGTTATCTACTTTTTTTAGAGTTCGTTTTAGATTTGGTTTTTTCATCTTCGCCATGGAGTGCCTCCCAACAATTCCAGAGAATTTCATAATTCTCATGGATATATTTAATAATACCTTTCACTGCCCGTTTGTTGAATTTTGTAGATCCAATAACTTCAAGTGTTTCTAGTGAGATTCTTACCTCGGCTTTGTCACCCTTCGCTTTAACGTGAACATGAGCCGGCCCATGTTCTTTTGGCGGAGCAAAAATCTTTATTTTCCACTTTTCATTCTCAATAACGGTTCCGACTTTCACTACCATATTATACCATACTTTTATATGGGCTTAAAGCCATATCTAACTGACTTAACTTAATGCCTTAGCAGATCCTTCTAGCAAATTCGATATGATAAATAGCCAAGGATACCCATGGGTGTTTCACATTTTTCATTTTTGTTGTTATTATTGATGTATTAAATAGGATAGCACCAATGCCCGAACTCCCTGAAGTGAAACGAGAGTAATTTAAACCCTAATGATTTTACTTTCTACGAATGAAAACACGCTTTTCGCAGACTTCATCATTTCACCATATTTAAGCTTATTTCACTCTATTTCACAGTTCCAGTCGGAATGGTCGGAATGAAAATTATGCCCTGTAATCTCAGTATTTTCAAAAGACCTTTACTAATACATGGTAGTATGTAATACTATGTATTACGAAGCGTCTTTTTAAAGAAACTCCTACATTTAGCCAGAAAGTAGAATCTCTTGGAGATGAAAGTCTTCTGAAGGCCATTCAAGATGCCATATTAGAAAACCCCTCAGTAGGTAAAACTATTGCCGGGACTGGTGGCCTTAAGAAATTCCGAATGTCAGACCCATCAAGAGGCCAAGGCAAACGTGGAGGA
>JBBQGK010000036.1:0-32118 GCA_038322885.1 Bacteriovoracales bacterium
GGAGCTTGCGCAAAGTCTCGGCGAAGAAGTGATCTCAAATTATCCTGTTTCTAGCTTCACTGCATACGAAGACCTTGCCATTGAAAGTGCTTTTGGATTTAAGCAAAATGACAGTGTGAAACATGATGTCTCAAACAATCAAGTAAAGTGGATTGATCTTGTTGGTGTTGATAACGTTTCATTCAATCCTAGGCCTACACATTTGATCTTCATGCGGAACGAAATCCCATATTCTTTAGAGGGATTCCAGCAGGGAATTCAGGCCCAGTATGATTTGGGCTACGAGCGCTCGATCGAGGCCATCAAGGCCCAGGTCAATGGACCAAGTAAGGCCCATCTGAGAAATCCTCTCGATCAATTTTACGGAATAAAATAGTCGGTCTTTATTTTGTCGGATTATCGATTCTAAATTATCCAATATCTCTTATAATTGAGCCTAGTTTAAAATACGAGGTAGATTGTGAGATGGTTTCTGATCGACCGGATCATTGAATGTGAACCCGGCCAAAGTGCAACAGGCCTAAAAAAATTTTCACCCTCTGATGAATTCTTCCAAGATCATTTTCCTGGCATGCCGATTGTTCCCGGCGTTTTGCAGATCGAGATGATCGCACAGATGGCGGGAAAGTGTATCGCCATGTCGCTCAAAGATGTTTTACCCGTTCTTGGAAACGTAAAGGGTGCAAAGTTTTATCACAACATCCGTCCCGATGATCAGTGCCAGATTAAAATCTCCGTCACAAAAGTTGCAAAGTCTTACTCGATGGCCGAAGGTCATATCGAAGTTGATGGAAAAAAAATGTCTTCGGCCTCTATTCTCTTTGGCCACATACCAAGACAAAATTTAAGTTCTGAAGATTTCGATGCCGTCACCCAAGAGTGGCTTAAATCCAATCCTCGACAAGAGAGTCTTCCATGAGTGAAATCATTTGGAAAAAAGCTCTCGTTCCAGGACCAGAAGTTCAGATTGAAAACCTGGATGACGAAATTTTTAAAAATTCCGTTTCTCGTGTAAAGAAAATTGCGATGGAGAATTCTGCGATCACCATTCCCGATCCCAAGGCCTTCCGTTCGATGAGTCGCGCTTCAATCTTTTTATCTAACCTCTGTATGGAAGTTAAGCCCTTCATCGACCCCACCCTGCAAGAGTCGCCTTTTTCGATTGGGCTCTACTGTGCAGTTGAGAATGGACCGATCGATGCGCCCTCAACCCAAAAAATTATTTCTGGACCTCCAGATCAATTCGCAGATCTCTACCGAAAAAATCGTTCCCCGAAAATGTATTTGAAACAGCTCCCGAATCTTGTTCCAGCGCAACTTGGAATCTCACTCGGGATTCAAGGGGCGATGAATGTTTATACTCACTCGACTCTTGGATCACTTCAGGCCCTCGAGCAGGCCGAGGAAGATCTTTGGCATGACCGCGTGGCCTTAGCTCTCGTTTGTTCATCTCACGCCTTTGATGACTTTTTAGTCGTGTTGAGGACGCGCAAGTTTGACCCGAGAGTCATCGTTGAAGGTGCGGGAGCGATGCTACTGAAGAAAAATAGTGAGAAAACAAATTGGAAAAGTAAAATCAAAGCATCGAAAGAAGAAACCTACGCGATCAGTGATCAAATTGTTCAACTGATCCAAAATTTATAGAGGAGTCATTCATGTCAAACGCCGAGCTCATGGAGAGCATTCAAAAAGTGATCAAAGACGTTCTGAATAACCAGACTCTCACCATTAAGGGCGAGAATCGCCTTATGGACGACTTAGGTTTGGAGAGTATTGATCTGATCGATATCAGTTCTGAACTTGAAAACACCATCGGAAAAGAACTCGATTTTAAAGATGTTGCCGAGTTCGTGAAAAAGAACGGAGGGGCCGCTGATCTTCGAAACATCACGGTCAATCAATTGATCCAATATATTGAGGCCAATCCTTAATGAAAAAACACGAAGTCGTTATCACGTCGTACGGACTTGTTTCTCCTCTTGGTCACACCCCTGAAGATTTCGCGAAAAATATGTTCGCCGGAAAATCAGGTGTGGTGAATATTCGAGGAAACTTAGTTCCGGAAAATTTTCCGGTTCCCTACGGTGCTGTGATTGGACGGAGTGACCTTCCTGAATCAGATTTTTTTAAAGGTGTGAACAAAGACTCTATTTTAAAATCATGGCTCATGACTGCGGTCGCGGCCGAGAGGGCCATGAAAGATGTTCCGACCTCGGTCCATTTGGATGCCATCGTTTATGGTACGGCCGACGGCGTTTCTTTTGAGCTTGTGACAGAAGTCTTGCAGAATGGAATTGATGATCAGTACGATCAAACTCGATTTGCGTGTGAGTCTTCACTTGATAACCTAAGCCAAGTCTTAACAGCGAAAGGTTTCAACCAGATCTCGCCAGAGAATATTATCAGTCTCAACTCAGCATGTGCCAGCGGAAATCAAACCATTGGTATCGCCTATCAGGGCATCAGCACAGGCCGCTGGACAACATGTGTGGTGGGTGGAGTGGATGCTCGCTGCGAGCCGAGTAATTTTTTAAATTTTTTCCACTTAGGTGCTCTAACCACAGATGATATTGCTCCAGAGAAGGCCAGTCGTCCGTTTGCGAAAGATCGATCAGGATTTGTTCGCGGTGAAGGTGCAGCCGTTCTTTTGATGGAAACTCGCGAGAGTGCACAGAAGCGTGGAGCAAAAATTCTCGGAGTCGTTTCCGGTTATGGATGCACTAGTGATGCCTTTCGTTTGACTGACGGGCGCGACGATGGATCTTCTGTGGTTCATGCCATTGAGACGGCCATCAAAACGGCAGGACTAAAGAACGAAGATATCAATTACATCAACGCTCACGGTACCTCCACTCCCCTCAATGATCGTCTTGAAACGCTGGCGATCAAAAAAGTTTTTAAAGACTACGCTTATAAGTTGCCGATCAGCTCGATTAAATCTCAAATCGGCCACTCCACCATTGCGTCGAGCTCAATCGAGGCCATCGCTTGCCTCTTGATGCTTCAACATCAAAAAGTTTCACCCACAATTAATTATCATCACCCTGATCCTGAATGTGATTTGGATTATGTTCCAAATCAAAGCCGGGATGTGAAACTGAAACATGTTTTGAGTAATAGTTTTGGTTTCGGCGGACAAAATGCCTGTATCGTTTTCACGAAGGAATAATCATGACTCGAAAGCTTGCGCTTATTACCGGGGGAACCTCCGGGATTGGACTGGGGATCGCCCTAAAGCTCGCTCCTGAATACGATCTCGCCCTCGTCTTTGCCAGTGATACAGTTAAAGCTGCTAAGGCGCTGGAGCAGTTAAAGAGTCTTATCCCTGAAGGGCAATTTCATCTCTTTCAAAAAAGACTCTCAACCCCTGAGGATGCCAAAGCACTTTACGAAGACGTCGTCGCAAAAACGGGAATCAAACCTTCAATTCTTGTGAACTCAGCAGGCCGGATTCAAGATGGTCTTTTTCTAGGATCTGATTTTAGTAAGCATGTCGAAATCATCAACGAGCATCTCATCGTTACGATGGCGCTGACTCACGCTTGCCTCAAGGGAATGTATAACGCAAAATTTGGACGGGTGATTAATTTAAGTTCTATCAGTGCCAAGTATGCCAAGCGTGGTCAGACTAATTACGCTGCTGCAAAATCTGGGATTGAAGGGTTCACAAAAACACTCGCCATGGAAGTCGCTCATCGCGGAGTCACAGTAAACTCTATCGCTCCAGGACTAATCCAGACTCCCATGACTGAGGAGTTAGTGAAAAGTATTGAAGAGTCCGGGGAAGGACTTAAAAAAAGAATTCCTGCTGGTCGAATGGGGCAACCTTCAGAGGTCGGTGCTCTCGCTGCTTTTTTATGCTCTGAAGATGCCGCGTATATCACAGGCACTGTCATCACTATCGATGGCGGCCGCTCGCTTGGGGACACTCATTCATGAATAATTTTAAAGGAAAAGTTGCCATCGTCACCGGTGGAACCCGAGGGATCGGTCGAGGTGTCGCTATACAGCTCGCAACAAACGGAGCAAAGGTTTACGCTCTCTATGCCAGAGATCGTGCATCGGCCGATGAGCTGACTAAAATTGCCCAAGATCAAAATATGGATATCACCTGCTTAAGGGGAGATCTCACTCATCCAGAAAAATCTCAGGAACTCATTAATCAAATTTTAGAAATTTGTCCTCATATTGATTTTGTCATTCATTGTGCTGCTAGTGGAGTACATAAGAGTGCAATTGATCTTTCTCTTAAGCACTTAAAGTGGACCTTTGATATTAATGTCTTTGCGATCCACAATGTTTTACAACATCTAATACCTCGTATGTCCCAAGGTGGACGAGTCATCGCTGTTACCTCTGCAGGGGGCACAAGAGTGATCCCCTATTATGCGGCCGTTGGAAGTAGTAAGGGTGCTCTAGAATCTCTGTTCCGTCATTACGCTCAGGAATGGGCACCCAATGGAATTGCAGTGAACTTAGTGTGTCCGGGTTTAGTTTTAACGGATGCTGTCGATGCTTTTCCAGATGGAGACGCAAGGACCGAAAAAACAATTAACTCAACACCTACTGGAAAACTCACGACTCCAGAAGATGTGGGAAAACTCGTGAGTTTTCTCTGCTCAGAATCGGCCTCGCAGATCATAGGCCAGACCATTGTCATGGATGGCGGAAAAACACTTTCAAGCTGAGACCAACATGTGCGGAATCTGGGCGAGAGTATTGTTTGACAAGAAAGTCTCACTAGATGAGCTCGTCGATCCCGTTCGATTTTTAAGTCATCGCGGTCCAGATGGTTTCGGTTGGTACTTAAAAGATAATGTCGCCCTCGTTCACACTCGCCTCTCCATCATCGATATCACCCAAGGATCTCAACCTCTGCAGAGTCACGATGAAAGACTCTGGGGAGTGATCAACGGCGAGCTCTACGACTACAAATTAATCCGCTCAAAGCTCCTTTCAGAGGGTGTCAAATTCAACACTGAAAGTGATAGTGAAGTTCTCTTAAACCTTTTTGCCCAATCAGGGGCCACTTCGTTTGCGAATATTTCTGGCGAATATAGTTTTATTTTTTATGATGAAAAAATCCGTAAGCTTTATTTTGGACGAGACCCACATGGAGTTAAGCCCCTCTTCTACGAATTGAATCATCATGGTCTCACCCTTTCGAGCGAAATGAAAGCGATCTCAAATTCAGTGCCTGAGCTAGATGAAGAGTATCAAAAACTTTTCATCGGGCGGATGATGATCCCTCCAAAAACTGCTCTAAAGAACATACTCCACGTCTTACCTGGAAGACTTTACGTCCTCGATCTTAATACAAAAAAATTATCTTGGCAGATTTTTCAGTCTCTCCCTCTCCCAAAGAAAAGAGAGCTGACGAGAAATCAGGTCTTAGAAGAAATTGAACTTGAACTCGAGGCGTCAGTTAAACGCCGGCTCGTTGCCGACGTCGAAGTTGGTTGCTATTTGAGCGGGGGCATTGACAGCGCCCTGATTGCGGCGATGGCGGTAAAGTCCGGTGCAAAACCCAGGGCCTTTACGGTCGGCTTCTCTGATCGTGACTTAGATGAGAGCTCCCGCGCCGCCTCGATTGCAAAATTTCTCGGTATCAAACACTCAGTAGTGATGATGTCCGGAAAAAACTTTATCCCAAGCCTTATCAAATCGATTGTAGCTTTTGAAAACCCTGTCGCAAATCCTCATGGAGCTGCTAAGAATTTACTCGCTCAGCATGCTTCGGCATCAGTTAAGGTTGTCCTCTCTGGAGAGGGTGCCGATGAATGGTGCGGAGGTTACGCATACTTTAGGATTAAAAAGCTTGATAAGTTCTTACGTCGCCACCCCACGTTCTCTCGTCAGATTTTAGAAAACTACGTGAATAAAGAACTCGTCATCAACATGCATTCTCTGGACGGAAAATCTACAACGAACGACGGACTTGTGAAGTCACACTTCGAGGGAAAAATTCCTGCCTTATTTGGACGGGCCATGGAGCATGGGATGTTTAATCATCTGACAGACTCAAGCCTTACTGATTACCTTCACAAGGCCTGCAGAGACCTTCGAGGTTACTTCGATGAAGATTTTGGAGGAAAGCTTTCTGAATCATCTGATTGGGATATTAATTCTTGGACGGCGATTCGTACCGATCTCTTGCATTACATCTTGGGAAATGTCGGAGACCGGCAGGAGATGGCCCACTCGCTCGAAGGAAGAACACCCTTCCTTGATCCAAATCTAACAAGAGTTTTTGCCGCGGTTCCAGAAAAATATCACATCCATGGCCTGACTGAAAAATGGGCGCTGCGAGAGGTCGCCAAGAAATATCTTCCTCAGAACGTCACTTCACAACACAAGCATCCTTTCTTTGCTCCCATGAAATATCTTTATCTCAAAGATTCGAGAGAACAAATGAACTCATACATTGAAACGGCGAAAGCACACTCGTCTTGGCTCAACTGGAAAAACATAGAGGCCCTCCTGGCCGAAGAACAACTTGGGACAAGTAGTTCATTTGAAGGCACGATTATTTCTTTAAAACTTATCTTGTTTTCAATGGGAGTCCTGGTGAAAGAATTGCGTAATCCTCATGTACCCGCCGTCAGAGGATACGAACTACCGACTGAGGCCCAACATCTCACTCCCTACAGAAAAGGAATTTAGCATGTACTATGTAAAAGAAGGGTTAGAAGCAGGACCAGTTTTATGTTGCATACCAGGTCTGATGGGAGGCCCTGAAGATTTCAACGCCATGCTAGAATTCTTAAAAGATAAGTTTAGTCTTATCATCATCGATCCGAATCAAGAACGACGAACTCAAGAAGGACTGAACCTCAGTGTTGAATCGATGAAAGCAATCTCCTATGATTCGACTGCCGCCGGAATAAAATCACTCCTCGATGATCTCTACCCTCATTCTCAATATTATTTTCTCGGCATTAGTCTCGGGGGAAAAGTCGTCTATGACTTCGCCTCAAGATTTCCCGACTCGTTCGCCGGTGGTGTGATTACGGACGTAGGGCCAGGGCCGTTTAGCGAATCTGATCACTTTAAAGTGGTGGAGAAGATTGTGGATGAGACAGACTTAAATCTTCCATGGCCCGAATTAAAAAAACAACTCGTTCAAAACATCCCCGATAAAAGCCTGCGGATTCTTATCCAAACTCAAATTCATTACCCTGATAAGGTCCCACCTGCGATTTGGAAAACAGGGATGAAAAACTTTGAAGAACTTTTAAAGCGTCAATCGCTCGATCTTCAGGGATCGGCTCTCATTAAAGTTGACCAGCAACTCTCCTCTGAAAAAAGATTCATCGATGTTTTACGCTGTGAGAATAACAGCGGTATTGGCCAGAAATCTCTAGAAGAGATGAGAAAATTATCCTTTATTCGCATTCACGACATTCCAGACTCGACTCATTTTCTTCACATTTCTCATAAGGATTTAATCGTGGAGAAGGTGCTTAAGATGCTGGAATCTTAACCACTCATGCGTGAGGACTGATCAAAGAAGTGTCTAGTTTTTAGACAGGCTAAAATTGTTTCAGGCCCCACCCCTCTTACTCCTTATTCTAGCTATGATATCCAGGCAAAACCCTAACCCTGGATTGTTCATGAAGAAGTCAAAAAAGCTCATTCTCGTTGCTGTTGCTATCAATTCTCTTCTCCCGTTAGCAGAGGCAAATGTTCAGATGCGAGTGGTTCCAAATTACGACCTCGCAAGTGACCCAAGCTTCTGGGTGAAGCCAAAAAACGATCAGATTCCGCAGGGCCTCATGAATGACGTCGTGGTCGTTGATCCACTACAACCTTATGCCAACCTCTATCCAAAAAGTTTTCTCCAACAGCCACAATTCGTCGTTTGTTACGTAGATTGTAAAACGGGAGATCAGTTCAGACTAAATGCAGGTGACATCAAAACTCTCGAGCGCGGATCGATGACGGACTGGGATCTCGTTGAGCAAAATAACGTTTATTACTGGCTCACAAAATATATGTCTCACCTGGTGACCGATTATAACTTTGCTCCAAAATGGTATTTGCAAGTTTATTCAAATCGCATCGTGAAGCAAGGCGGAGACGTTCTTCGCAATAATGCCTTCTACAATCCAAAAGATAATACCCTAAGCTTTCTTCCCGCAACGAGTGGTCTCCTTTATAAACTCCTTTTAGGTAAAATCAATCGCTCTGGTTTCGATCCATCTGTGATTCTTCACGAAACATCTCACTTTTTATTCGAGCACCTTTTTGCCAATGCTATGAACAAAGAGATTGCTGGCTTGAATGAAGGTTTTGCCGATTACATGGCGAACGCTTACCTCAATAATCCTAAAGTCGGGATGATCATGCTTCAGGGTAAGACTCTCCGTGACTCATCTTCGCTTACTACTTCAGATGGAAAATCTAAGACATATGTTCCTCGCCTCGAGGTCCATGATCTAGGTGAAAGAGCTGCAACCGCACTCTGGAAATCTCGTGAACTTGCCGATGACAAACTAGCTTTCGACCGCATGGTGATTGAAGGGGTGAAAGAACTTTCTCAAAACGTTTATTCAACTGTTCATGACTTCAAACAAATCATGGTCAACAGAATCAAGTACGAGCTCCCTTCTCAAAACGCGGCCCTTGCCATGGCAACTTGGGAGATGATTTTCCCAGGAGACTCAACCAAAATTGCGAGCTTCTCTTTCATGGATCAGCCACGCAAGAATCTCAACATTATGGGATTTAAGATGAGAGAGATTATCCCAGAGGCCACCCGTCTTGAAATGGGAATTGAAGCTAAAGACCTTCAAACGAATTTCGTCATTTTAAAAAATCAAGAGATTGCTCCTGGCCAGCGCGCTATTTTAATTGCAAGCGAGGATGAAACTCTCGCCACTCCCTATTGGGTAGTGGTTGATACAAACCGCTTGAACATCATGGGAGTTTACGGCATCGATAAAAAACTCATAACTTCTCATGCGGAGGCGACAAAAGTCACAGAGGTTGCTCAGCAAGTTCTCGCGACGAGTGATCTCATGGGTGAATTTACAAAAAAAGTTCAGGTCTTTGCTCAGCTTGCCAATGGCCAGGGTGAACTCACGACTGGGTACAAAGTCACTGGAACAAGTCTCACTCCAGAAATCGTGGAGATGAACGGTGAAAAAGTGAATGGACAAAAACTAGAGATCTCTTTGAAGAAGAAATTTTTCGTGGGTCTTCTCTTTGGTTTACCAGAAATCAGCAAGATCACTCTTCTTTCAGCACCGAATGCAGCCAAAGGACTTGCGAAAATGCCTAAACTCAATGATCAGCCCATCGTTGGATATAAGCTTCTCTTGAAATCCGGCATCGGTCAGGAAGTGTTGCTCAATAAATACGAGGACGGTGAGGCAGTATCAGCGGCCTTTCAGTCTATGATGCAAATAATTAAGCTGATCAATTAAGTGCAAAATAATTGGAACTGACTCATCGTTGACTTCAAATTCATTTTTTAACATCGAGATGAGGCCAATCCTGGCCTCATCTTCTTCATCTAACATTAGATGTTCACGGTCAATCGGTGTTACCCACTCTTCTTCAATGAAGTGGATGATGACTTCGATCGGCACGCCCACACTCACTGACGCCTCATCAACTTTTTTTCTCAAAGGGATATTCATACCGACCTCGGTTGATAATCATATTTCGATTTCAAATCATTGAGTGCATCTCTAAGGCCTGCGGGAACCTCTTTGGGTGTCACCACTTTAATCGTTACAATTTGATTTCCTCTGGACTCACCTGCCCCCACACCCTTACCTTTCACGCGAAGTTTTGAGCCTGTTGAAACTCCTGATGGAATTGTCAAAAGCACTTCACCATCAAGAGTGGGTACAGAAACTTCGGATCCCGCAATCGCCTCAAAAAAGCTCACAGAAAGTTCAACTTCAATATCTTTGCCTTGCCGTATGAAGCCGTGAAGGGCCTTGATATGGGCCTCAACGTAAACATCTCCGTTAGGTCCGCCGTTTGTTCCAGCTCCCCCCTGACCTTTAAAGCGCAGCTTCTGTCCTTCCTCAATACCGGCCGGAATTTTCACCTGAAGTTTTTTTCCGCCGGGAAGAGAGATGATTTTTTCACCACCCAAAGCCGCTTCTTTAAATTCCACTTCTAGTTTATACAGTTCATCTTCTCCGGCCATGGGCCCAGAGCGACGGGATTTCTGTCCTCGACCTCCAAAGAGAGATTCAAAAATATCTCCTGGATCAAACTGCTCACCAAAGCCTGATGCATATCTGCCACCATGTTCCTGAGACTGTGAAAAACCACGACCAGACTGCCGTTGATAATTTTCGTATTGCTTCTGTTCCTCATCGCCCTTTTCAAATTTTGCACGGGCGTCGGCAGTACCTACTTGATCAAAGGCATGAGCAACTTCTTTAAATTTTTTTTCAAGCTCTTTGTTTCCAGGGTTCAGATCTGGATGAGTGGTTTTAGCAAGCTTACGATAAGCTTTCTTGATCTCATCCTGTGTAGCTGTTTTTGAAACGCCGAGGACAACATAAGGATCTAACATTTTTTTACTCCAGTATTTCTACTCTACATAAACTCATGCAAGGAACTTGCCTATGTTTATAAGGCTTAAGATGGTTCCAAAGGGGCAAAAGTCAACGGTACGGAACTTTAAAAAAGATATATCCGATCAACTCACTTCCAAATTTAAGTTTGGTTAACCATTCCCGATGAGAAGACATTAGAACTTTAACCAAGTGGACTACTATGTCGACGGCGCTTAAACATTCGTCTCTGTCTCAGGAAGATAAAACTGATGAGTTTGAACTTCCCCCTTTAAAAAAAGATCCTGCTAAAAACATGGCCCCAGCACCGGCCGCTGCTCCAGTGGTTCATAAAGTTCAGGTTCTAAAATCTGAAACAAAAACCATCAATGCTGAAATTGAAGTCGCAAAGAGTGAAGCCGTCCGCAAGGTTGATGAGAGCACACGCGTTTTCAATCTGCGCCAAATGCAACTCGTTCAAAAGATCAAAGACCTCGAAGTTAAGAAAATTTACGCTGAAAAAGAGATCCGAAAGATTATAGATCAAAAGAATACGACACTTCATGAGGACCTGACTAAAACCTCTCAGCACATGGAGAAAGAGTTCGAAACTGGGATGGGGAAAATTTCCAATCTCCGTAATGAATTGCAAAACCTCATCGAGCAGCTCTCCGCTGATCGCAAAAAGAACTACGAGGCCCTAAGCTCACAAGGTTCCGAAATCGAAAAGGTGCATAGAACTCTGCAGTCCTGCCAGGATTTCATGTTGAGAGAATATAACGCTCTAAGCACGCAGCTTCGTCCTCTCATGCAAGAGAAAGTCGATCTGGAGAAAACCTACCTCAATTTAAAATCTGATTTTTCAAAACTAGAAACAGAATTCAAGCTGGTGGAGACCAAGAAGTTTACAGCTGAGGTTGACTGGTCTGAGTTGACCAAGAAGATTGAATCTCAGGCGTTGGTCGAAAAGGAAAATAAATCTCTTATCGAAACCCTCGCCGGTCAAGTCGAAAGCTATAAAGAAGAAATCAATCGCTATCACAACGATCTACGTGAACTGAATCATAAAAAAGAAATCCTTGAAGCACAAATAGTTCAAACGCAGGAAAGCCACGACGCCATTCAAAAAAATGGTGAGCATCTGAAGTGGAGTCTTGTGACCCTTACTGAACAACACGACCAAAAGAAAAATGCTCTTCAAAGACAAGATGCTGAAGTCATCGAGATCAAGCACCGCCTTGAAGAACACCGAGCAAAAGAAATGGATCTCATTAAGTCTTGTTCAAATTATCAGAGCACTCTCCAGCATCTCCAGTCAGAAGTCTCTGCCATGGAGTTGTCTCGAGCGAGTGCCTTTAAACTGCAGGAAGATGCGCTCCATTTTTTAAATGAAAGAAAAGATTTTTATAATAAGCACGTTCAGGACCTCGAGTACATTCACAAGGTCAAAATGGGACAGCTCGAACTCGAACACGAAAATGAAAAAATCAATTGGGACTCAAGCTTCAAGGCGTTTGAAGAAGAAAAGAAAGTTGAGCTCGAAGCCAAACTCGAAGAACATACCGTAAAATATCATGCTCACTTAAAGGAAACGCAATCTGAAGTGATGGATGACATGGTGAAAGTCATTAAGCGCCATCTCACCCGTACAGTTTTTGAATCTGGCCAGCAACGTGCTGAACTCGCCGAAGAAGAACTAGGTCCTATTCTTCGAAATTACTTCAATCAGAGTGCGACACTCCAACACAAACCATGGAAGCAGTGGAAGCCCTGGATGTGGTCAACTGTTGTAAGTGCAACGACTGTTGTGGCTCTCATTATTAAAATGAAATTCTTCTAGGCCCCTCTCCATGGCAAAATCTAAATCATGGGAATATTTGCGCCCGGGTGACATTGTTGATGTCATAGCCCCTGCATCTCATGGCCCTATCCAAAAACTCATCAATGGATGTGATTGGTTGAAATCCGTGGGTCTCATCCCTCGCGTCCCCCAAAACTTATTCGACCCTGAAATCTTTTTTGCGGCCCCACTGGAAACGCAATTGAAACATTTGAAAATGGCGCTCAGTTCAGACTCTAAGGCGATTTGGTGCCTTCGTGGTGGGTACGGAAGCATGCGACTGATTCCTGAACTCCTGAAGATGAAGCCGACAAAACCAAAAGCCTTTTTAGGTTTTAGCGATATCACTGCCCTTCACCTTCACTTCAATCAAAATTGGAAATGGTCTACGCTCCATTCTCGAGGGCTGGGACAAATGACTTTAGAAAATGGCCATTCACCAGATCGAAAAGAGCTGGAGAACTTACTTTTTGGTAGAACTAAAAAGATAATCATCCCCGATCTCATTCCCATGAATGATGCAGCCAAAAAAAGCTCTGTTATAGAAGGACAAATGACCGGTGGAAATTTGCGAATCGTTCAATCATCGGTTGGTTTATCATGGCAGATGAAAACAACTGGAAAAATTGTTTTCTTCGAAGATATCGATGAGCGCGGCTACAGCATCCACCGCATGCTCGAGCAACTCTGGGAATCTGGCATTTTAAAAAAAGGTCCTAAGGCCGTGGTCTTTGGGGACTTCACAAATGGCATTGAAAAAGATGGCAAGGATCATACACTTCATTCGCTTCTAAGCTTTGCTCAGAGAGTGAACTATCCCGTCTTTCGAGGAGTTCCCTCAGGCCACGGAGATTTACTCAACACCTCATTGCCCTTCAATACAGACTCCTCACTTCGAACAGGTAAGAAAGCGAAGCTTATTATCCATTCAGGTGGTCACTAAATTGAAGACTTAACGCACCCCTAAAAACAATACCTGACCATTTCTATTACTTCCTTACATTAGGCCAACTTCACTGGTTAGCATTGGACGAAAACTTTTCTTCCCATTAAATTCTGCTCAATTTTAAGAGGAGAGATTCATGAAAGTTTTCGCATTGGCAGCTCTTGTTATCGTGTCTTCAGCCTTCGCTTGTTCGCAAGACGGAAGCACAGGTTTTCTTCCAACAAATAAATTATTCATTCCAGTAGGCACAAAGTCGATCAACGGCGGACTGTCTCAAGCAAGCTTTAATAAAGTGATCGATGACGTTTCAGCTGTCATGGCCCCAATCGTTGCGAGCCACGGTGGAAGACTTAATGTTGTGAGAAACTGGACCAGTGGAGAAGTCAACGCATTCGCGACTCGCGAAGGGACAACATGGACTGTTCAAATGTTCGGAGGTCTCGCTCGTCACTCTGAAATAACTGAAGACGGTTTCCGCCTCGTTATGTGCCACGAAATTGGCCACCACCTTGGTGGAGCTCCAAAAAAATCTACCAACCTTTGGTCATCGGCTGAAGGTCAGGCCGACTACTACGGCGTTCTAAAATGTCTTCGTTTCGTTTACGCTCATGACAACAACCTCGAGGCCATTAAAAACCTCAGTGTTCCAGCTGCCCTCTCAGCTCATTGTAAAACTTCTTTCTCTCACGCTGAAGACCAGGCCATCTGTATCCGTAGCGGAATGTCAGCGGCCTCAGTTGCTGGTCTCTTTGCTTCACTTGAAGGAACAAGAGTGAGCTTCACGACTCCAGATTCTTCAAGAGTTCCAGCTCTTGATGAAGGCCACCCTGCGGCTCAATGTCGTATCGATACATTTTTTCAGGCCTCTATTTGTGACAAGGACTCTCGTGAAGAGGTTTCAAACACTGATGAGAACAAAGGTGTTTGTTCAACGGCAAACGGAGATAGAGCTGGTTCACGTCCACTCTGTTGGTACAAGCCAGCTCGCTAATCAAATTAAGAAATATAAGTTTAAAGGGCCATCTTAGGATGGCCTTTTTTTTTATACATTCGTAAATTCCAAGACACACCTGATGTGATCATCCTTTTTAGAGATGTCCATTTTTCCACCTAACTCAAGGACTAGTCTGTAAGCTTCGTTGAGCTCAGCCCAAATAGGTCCCGTAGTTTTAAATTCAGATTTAGAAAACCTATAAGGTAGTGAGGCGTCTATACTGCCTAAGCCATTATGACAGAATTCTAAAGTTAGATTTTTATCTATTAACGTAGCCTTCACTGTCGTAAGTCTAATCTCAGAGTGAGCCTCGTTAAAACAATATTGCGAACTTCTTAGAAGATGATAGATGGCATTAGATAGCTGGTGGCGATTTAACTCAGAAGAAATCCCACCTTTAATGTTAGATATCATGAGAGCTTGTTTTTTTTCACGAGCTGGTTTTGTGAGCTTCACTAAGTTACCAACAAACTCTGAAAGATCATAAGGTTCTTTTTTAAGTTCCTTCGCCCAGTTTAATACATGATCATCGAGATTTAGGATATCAGTTCCTTCAAGATAATTTTCAAGTCTTGATTTGGCATCTTTTCCAATCAGAAAAAATGCATCTTTGATCAGTCCGTCTTTCCTCTCGATCAATGCTTCATCAATTTGCACATCATTATGGGAAGGTTTTCTATGATTATTACTTTCAATAAAGGCAACGACATGATTTGCCAAAAATTTTAAAGATTTCTTTTGGTCTGGCGTAAGGGTTTTTGGCCGCGAATCAATGGCGCATAAAGTACCAAAGGGAAGACCACGAGATGAAATAAGTGGTACTCCAGCATAAAACCTAATTTTTGGACCGTCCAGTACGAGTGGATTATCAAAAAACCTTTCATCCTTGTGAGCGTCTCCAACCTCTAAGAGTTCAGTTCCTAAAAGTGCATGAGAACAAAAAGAAATGTCTCGATTCGTTTCACAAACATCCAAACCCACTTTTGATTTAAACCACTGTCTTTGGTCATCAACTAAACTCACTAAGGCAATTTCAGTACCACAGATCGTGGAAACTAATTTTGTGACGAGGTCAAAATGATCTTCTGAATTTGTATCTAGTATTGAAAAAGATTTTAAATCTTCAAGACGTTCAGTTTCTCTAGGATGTAGATTTGCAACTTTCACGAAGCCTCCTGGTTTAGTAATTAACTAATCGGGATAAAAGTTAAAATTTTTAAAACAAATGATGGAATTTAAGAAAATGGAGTTTCGTGTGTTTTCTGTTTGATAATTCCATCACATCAAATATTTTTTGTATGATTTTTTAAACAATAAACATCACTCACCAATTATTTTATTTAACAGTAAATCATTCATAGAAATTAGCTGTTCTAAACTCTTTTTAAATTTCCAAGGAAGTGTTTAAAGTTTAGACACTTCTTCGACCTGACTGAAAAAAATACACCCATCCGCCATAGTGTCGACAATATCATCACCACTATTCCCCGACTTACTTCAAACTTTCTGGCACTAACCTTGCTCTATAGAACGTATCAACAACTTAGGAGTTGTCTATGCGTAACCTCTTTATCTTGCTCACGACGATCGCTTTTACTGCTCAAACAGCAGTGGCCTCTCGTCAACTCGCTAGTATCAAAGAAGATATCCGCGTAGACCATGCTCGTGAGTTGCTTGGAAAGAGTTATAAGAAAAGCATTGTTTCTTCTTTTGAAAACAAAGAAGGACTAAAAGAGAATATCCTCGAAACGATAGAAAAGAATCTTCCTAAGGCCTATAAAAAAGATGCTCACGACGTTGCTGAGGCGATCATCAATGAGTCTTCAAAGCACGGTTTAGATCCCTACTTTGTGATGGCCGTGATTTCAGGTGAATCAAGCTTTAATCCTCTGGCGATTGGCCCAGTTGGTGAAATCGGGATGATGCAAGTACGCCCTGCTACTGGAAAGTGGATGGCCGATCTCGTAAAAATTAAGTGGAAGGGCGAGAAAACTCTGCGTGATCCTGTTCAAAATATCCGTATAGGTACCGCCTACCTCGCTTGGTTGAGATCTAAATTCGATGGCCAAGCTCAGCTGTATCTCGCTTCGTACAACATGGGTGCAACGTCAGTCCGTAAAGCTGTCGGTCGCCATGTTTGGCCAAAAGATTACCCGCGCCATGTAATGAAAAGATATTTAGCCTTTTACAAAGAAATTTAATCGACTGACTAAACGAAAAAATATTTACAACAATCTGACTAAACGAATTTTTGAAACCAACACTTCCTTCCGAAATGAATAGATACCAAAAGGAGGAAGTGGCCATATGGCGACCTGTGAAATTTGCAAAATAAAATCTGGCCTCCACCAAAATGTCATCTACCAAGACATGGGGCAAGCTACGCCCATTCAGCTTTGTCATAGTCACGATCAAGAGCTTTATCTCATGGGCCAGTTTCGCTTTGTGAGAAAGTACCACTCCCAAATCCATTCAAGTTTTCACCTTAAGGAATCTGAACGTAAAAAAAGAGATGATGCCGCGTAACAATTCTCTCTTTTAATTGCCGGACCCTCCCTGAAAAGATTTAATGAACTATCTTTTAGTACAAGGAGTTCAAGATGAAATTCATCGTTCTGGCCCTCATGATCACCACTCAACTTCTCGCCCGCACGCCGGAAGACCGCAAGGCCCTCTTAGAGGCCCAAACCACCTGTGGAAATTTTGTTCAGTTTGATGAGAACTTTCTCTACCAAGGTTTTGGAAACTATAAAGTGTTATTCGAGGAACCAAGAAACCCAATCCCTGGGATTTTTACTTTGACCTCTTTTGATAACAAACAAATCAAACTTGAAACTCTCGATTCGGTTCTAGATGTGGCTTTTTTTGATGGACATGCTTTTGTTCTGACATACACCCACATCGAAGAATGGGATCTCACGACGATGACGAGAGTTGCTCTTCACGAGACTCATACAGATACGACAGAGTTCAAAGAATACAAGCGTCATGCAGAGGCCTGGGCCCGCTACCGTGATGAACTGATCATCGCCCACGGTCGCCTTGGAGTTTCCGTTTTTGATCTCAAGCAGAAAAAAATCACGAAGACGATTGACCTTGTAGCTTCTCAATCTCCTCTTGAGTCTCAGGCGACTGGTATTACGGTCGTCGGAAAATTTGCCTACATTGTGATGGATAGTTTCTCTATCGTTCAACCTGGAGAGGTTCCTGCGTTTCAGGGTATTGTTGTGATGGATCTAGAATCAAAAGAAGTTTCCCGTGAACTTTTGGGCCTAGACCCAGGAGTGGATGCTATCTCTTCATTTGGAAACAAACTTTTCGCAAGCTTTTACGGTTTGCCGGTCTGGAAATTTGATATCACGAAATTCAAAAATGACCACAAACTCCCAAACCCAGATGCGCGCATTTTCCGCTTCCAGGATAATGGACATCCATGGGGAGTTCCGGCGATTGATGAGAAGTACTACTACACTTGCTTTCATATCAGTCCAACTCCAACAACACCATTTGCAATCAAGCCGATTGCTTTGAACCGCAAAGTTCTTCTTTTAGATTAGGATCATTATGAAAAATATTTTTTTAATTCTCTGTTTTACTCTTTTTTCTATGACTGCTTTTTCAGATACGATCGTCTTTCGCAGCTTTGCTGTGAAGGCGTTGACGAGTTGGGAAGTAAAGCCAAGTACTCCTGCTAAGGAAGCGGTTATGCGCGTTCAGTTTGAAGACGAGCGAGGATTGCCGGTCGAGATTGATTCAAACTTCTCTGTGGAACTCTTCATGCCGCAAATGGGGCATGGCTCAGGTCCAACGGCCCTCGAAAGAGTGCTCGATAGTCACGACGATATCATTCCAGGATTATACCGCGTGAAGAACATGTGGTTCATCATGAACGGAATGTGGGAAGTCAGAATGATGATGGGTGAGGGTTCAAAAACTGAGACTCAAGTCTTTCAAGTGACGATCTAGGATCATTAACCAACCATTGAGTAAGGTCCTCCCTTCTGGAGGGCCTTCATATAAGCCGGACGTTGGTGAATTTTTTTAAGGAACCGGGAAATATTCGGCCTTGATTCAACTCCCCCGCGAGACGATGCAGCTTCCAGAGGAAAACTCATCTGCACATCGGCCGCTGTAAATTCTGCTCCAGCAAACCACTCTGACTTACTCAATTCATTCTCTACAAAATCAAGATTAACCTTAAGCGATGGTCTCACAAGTTTGCTCATGACTCCTTCCGAGATCAGTTTTCCAACTGGACGTATGAAAAACGGAAGTTTCTTCGGCATGACTGAAAAGATAAGAGATAAAAGAAGGGGCGGCATCAGAGTTCCTTCAGCATAGTGAAGCCAGTACATGAAGCGAAGCTCGTCGTTACTTCCATCTTTGGGCCGAAGGCGACCCATGCCGTATTTTTTAAGAAGGTATTCGATGATCGCACCAGATTCGGCCATGGTCGTTGATCCATCGGTGATAACCGGAGATTTCCCCAGCGGATGGACGGCCTTGAGCTCTGGCGGGGCCAGCATGGTCAAAGGATCCCGTGAGTAGAACTTGATCTCGTAAGGGAGTTCTAGCTCCTCTAGGAGCCAAAGAACGCGCTGAGAGCGTGAGTTATTTAAGTGGTGAAGAGTGATCAAGGAAGATACGGAGGGATGGGATTGGTGTAAAGAGTATCAATACTCGCAATTCCAACCAGGCCCAAGACAACTTTCCAGTTGCCGTAGATGTACATGCGGTTAATTTCTTTCTCACCATCTTTGATGAAAAAGCTCTCCGTGTTTCTCGCCAGAGTGAGGTTCTTATTGTACCGAACGCCAGTAGCACCGTTATAGAGATAATTTATGCGAATGACCCCACCAGTTTTTGGTGAGAAATCTGGTTCAAGATAAAGTTTTAAAACTTCGTAACCGTTTCTTTCCACCAAAATAATTCCGTCCAAAACCTGGTGCCAGGGATAAACCTGGTCAGCGTTGACTCTCCCACTATGGGCCGTGTTGGTGTAGCGAACGGAATCCACGTCTCCGTTATCGTCATTAATAAGGAAGAATCGGCCAGTATCATAATCAATATTGGAGGTGATTTCTGCGAGCTTCACTTCAGTCAGGTTCCCTGCAAAGGCGGTCGAAACCGTAAACAAAAGTGCCATCATTAACTTCATTAAAAACCTCCTACATATGTCTCCTTTCATTACCTATTTTATCCAACTTTTCGTCAATCAAATATTGGCGCAACTAACACATGGCAAAATTTACAATGCCCTTTAAAATAAGGATCAACTCTCGTAAATGATGAGCATGGAAAGAATTATTGATAAAATGTCTCAGGGCGATTGGGTTATGAAGGTCACGCTGCTAGCGTTTCTGATGTTGTGTCTGCATGCGGAGTTTATCTCTCCGGCCATGGGACGCTAGAAGATCATTTGAGAACCGGAAAGCACAAGATGAATGTCGTTCCAACTCCGACCTTACTCTCGACACTAATCGTCCCGTTATGGGCCTTCATGATCTCTCTGGAGATGTAGAGGCCAAGACCGAGCCCGCTGATGTTCTTTGATGATACGGCCCGGACAAAACGATCAAAGATACTACCAATCTTATCTTCGGGAATCCCCATCCCCTGATCCGAGAGTTCAATGCGCACAAAATCTTTCTCTGTTTCAACTTTTAAGGACACTGGCCTTCCTTGTCCATATTTTGCCGAATTCGAAAGAAGATTTAAGATCACTTGCTCGATGCGACCCCGATCGCCTAGGATTTTTGCCTTATCGATTTTAATCACATTTAAAAGGCAACCAGCATTTTTGAGGTGCTCACTATACAAATCAGTCAGGTCATTCAACAGCGACGAAATTTCTAAGGGGACAAGGTTATAACTTATCTTTCCGGATTCAATACGGGTCACGTCGAGAAGATCCTCGATCAGGGAGGTAAGACGATTGATCTGATCATTGGCAGAATCCAGGGTCTTCACCAGTTTCGCCGGATCAGGCATCAGGTTCTTTTCTAGGTTTACACTTTGTCTTGTCATTTGAACCTGAAGCTTTAAGGCCGTAATGGGAGTTTTCAGCTCGTGTGAAGCAATGGAGAGAAATTCATCGCGGACAGCAATCGCTCTCTGCGCCGATTGATAGAGATAGGCATTTTCGATAGCAACACCGGCCTTCCGTCCTACCTCTTCTCCCAAAAGAATTCCCTCGGTATCATGTTTTTTAGTCAGGCCGTATCCCATGGTGATCGCGCCATAAGTTTTCCCATGGTAAATCATGGGAACCATGAGGCAGGAATTACACCCAAGCTCGCGCAGTATCCGAAGATGATTATCATCCTGGGCAGCCGTTACGAGTTGTTCATCTTTAACATCCACCGAGAGCATGTATTTACCTGTCTCCATAACATGCTTCACGTTCAAGGTATCGCTTAAACTCGTGGATGAGTAGGCCTCCAGCTCAACTAACAGATGCTCCTTGAGAGGATCAGAGTGCGCCCAAGCGACTCGTTCTAATTTATTTTTTTCATTAAGGATTGTGACCGTGCACCAGTCGCCCAAAAGCGGGACGAGCCTTTTTGAAAGCTCAGACAGAGTTGATCGAAAATTTAAGGACGATACGAGGATCGAATTTACATCAGCCAAGAAAACAGCTTTCTTGAGTGAAAACTCTCTTTCTTTTTGTCTTACTTTATCCGCAAGAAATTCCTGCTTAATTTGCTCGCTCGCAACCCAGTCCGTGATGTCTTCTGAAATTCCTAGCAGATACTCTGGCTTTTTATCCTCTCCGAGGAGAGGAATCTTTTTTGTTCGAAGAGTTCTTACTCCAGTTTTCGTTGTAATGAATTCTTCTACTATATTAAGTTTACCGCTACTTAAAACTTCCTGATCTTTTCTATAAAAATGCTGTGCCTCTTCGGCAGGAAAAAAGTCGAAATCATTTTTTCCTATGAGATCAATCCGGTCGTAACCAAGCAACTCTTCACCGGCCTTGTTAAAGTGGACAAAGCGAAGATCCTTCGCTGACTTTACAAAAACCATATGAGGAATATTTTCGAGGACAGAATTTAAAAATTCTCGAGAGGAGGTAATCGCCTTAGATTTCTCTACGACCTCGGTCTCAAGACTCTTCTGCGTTCTCTTGTAGCTGTCAATATTGGTGTTGGTTCCAAACCAGCGAACGATCTCCCCCTTTGAGTCTCTCACAGGGGCGGCTTGAACGAGAAACCATCGGAAGATCCCATCGCTTCCCTTGATCTGCAATTCCTCTATTAAAGAAGTTCCATTTTTAATGCATTCTGTGAATTTCGCCAGGATTTTCTCAGTCGATTCAACACTGGCCAGCGTTTGGTATGCAGAAGAGTTGCTATCGAGCTCTCCTATTCCGGTGTAATCATGCCAGTGTTTATTAAACCAATTTATTAAACCAGTTTTGTCCGCGATCCATGCCTGTCCAGGTAAGCTCTCTGCCAATGCTAGGAATTGAATGTCGCTTTCATTCATTATTTGATCTCTAGAGATGACAATTTTTCGTGATCTTGAACTCTTCGATTTCGTCTAAAGAAACGATGTTGTAGTGGTGGTCTTTCGCATGGGTTAAAAAAATATCAATCGCCTCTGCGGTATTCGGTTGAACATCATGCTCTAAAACTACCCCCCCACCGATCGGATCTTTAATTAGGTAAGGAACCTTGATGTAAGTAGATCCTTGCTGTTTAAAGTCGATGTAAGTTCCGCCTTCATTATTTACAATAATATTATTGGCGATCTCTTGCGGGGTCATCCCTGGGACCCAGTCCGCAGTGTCGACGTCCCAGAAGACCATGTTGATGCAGTTGTCACCGAGAAGTTCTCGAGAGAGATCTCGAAGAGCATTGATCTGGTGATAGTCTGTGCGCCCACCGTAAGCACCATAAGGAAAGCGGTAGTAAAATTTTGTCATCTCGTAACCGGCGACTTTGTACCAATGAGCGAGTTCCACAAAAGATTTTGTGACTTTGTCTTTCCAAATCTGTTGGGCGAGGTCATTCGAGTTGTCGTGAGTAAAACCATGAGAGCCCACGATGTGGCCTTCATCAAGCATGCGCTTAATGAGGTAGGAATTCTCCTCATTGATTTTAGAGGTCAGGACAAAAAAAGTTCCCTTGATGTTATGTTTCTTCAAAACATCGAGCATGATCGCAGTGCGAGTTGGGTGAGGGCCGTCATCAAAGGTTAAAGAAAAAGTTCCAGTTTTATACACGGAGGTTGCGTTCCAGGGATGAAGACCATGATCGGCCTGAGTGTAAACGTGAGTGTCATCGGGATACTGAAAAGATTCAATATCAAAAAGAGCAAAGGCCGAGAGAGATGACAAACTTAAGAGCAGCATGAGGATTGTTTTCATCGAAAAAAGATACCCTTTCACTGCGCTATCTGTCTGGACTTTTTGCGTTAATCCACTGAGCTTTAGATTAAATTAAAACCCTCTCCAATGAGGCATAGCTAAAATGATTTAAGCAGGAGGCGCTCTATGAAAAATCTTTTAGTTATCGCTTTTTTTTTAACCTCAGTTCAAGCCTTTTCACAGGCCACTGGAGCAGGACCCAGTGCTGTGACACTTCCGGGCCCTGTAACAAATACAGTGCCAACAGGAATGCAACCGACACCGCTGGATCTGCGGCAACGTCAGGAAGAGAACCCTGGTCTTACTGGTGGGGTGAACAGTGGGTTTAATCCTGGCCCAAATAATCTTCCCTCGTCAGCAACTCCTGTTGCTCCTCATACAACTCTTCCATCCAGCGTTGGTTCACCACTAGGCACGGGTGGTTATGTTCCCTAGGGCTTGAGGTGCCGTTCAAAAAAATCGGCAGCGGTTGAAAAAACGTGGGTCTGATTCGTTTTTCCATACATGCCGTGTTTTGAACCTGGATAGGTTACAGATTCAAAGATCTTTCCCTCATCCTGAAGCTTTTTAAAAAGCAGAGTCGAGTTGGTGAAAAGAACATTGTCATCGGCCATGCCGTGCATGATGAGAAGGCGCGCCTTTAGATCTTTGGTGAAATTCAAAACGTTGGATCGCTCATAGGCCGCAGGATCTTCCTTGGGTTTTCCCATGTAGCGCTCGGTGTAGTGAGTGTCATACAAACGAAAATCAGTCACAGGAGCAATCGCAATATTGGCAGCGAATGTGTCTGGGGCCTTCGTCGCTAGCATGAGAGATAAAAATCCTCCGTAACTCCACCCCATGAATCCGACTCTCTTACTATCAACGTCCTCATGCTGAATCAGATATTCAACTCCTGCTTTTTGATCTTCAACCTCCACCACTCCCATGTTGTGATAAAGAGCGTTTTCAAATTTCTTACCTCTTCGGGCAGAACCGCGGTTATCGAAACTCGCGACCAAGAATCCTTTTTGCGCCATCACTTGGGAGTAGAGTCCCCACTTTCCTTTCCAACCTTTATTCACGGATTGAACGTGAGGTCCGCCGTAACCGAGAACAATCAAAGGATGTTTGCCTTTGGGAAGATTCGGATTCTTATACAGGGAGTAGTAGAGAGTTTCTCCAGAGGGAGATTTATAAGAACCGAAATCGGGTTGGATGAGATTTTTTTGGAAAGGAAAGAGTGGATGACCTTCTTTGACTTCGTTACTTGAAAGATCACGAACTTTTTCTCCACTCGCCTTAACGAGAGTGACCTGCACCGGAGTTAAAGATGTCGTGTGCTCATCAACAAAAAACTTTGCATCCTTCGACATTTTAATTTTATGCATGCCGGGGATTTTCGTGATCGGTTCTGGATCACTCATCTCGATTAATTTTGCCCGGTAGAGATGGGATTCGAGCGGCGTTTCTACTCCTGCAGTGAAGTAGACCCATCCATCTTTTTCATCCACACCCATGATGTCATCCACTGTCCACTTTCCATTTGTGATGGGATGGACGAGTTTTCCATGACGATCATGAAGATAGAGATGATTAAATCCATTAAACTCTGAAGACCAGATGAAATTCTCGCTGTCTTTTAACCAGTACAGATCGTGATGAAGATTAATCCACATCTGATCAGTTTCAGTCATGATTTTCTGTTTTGAGTGATCCTTAGGATTATAAAGGAAGAGAGAAAGTTCTTTTTGATTTCGTGACTGAACTTGAAAAGAGAGTTTGTGATCTGGAGTCCATTGAACCCGAGGAAGATAAATATCCGGATTGGAACCTAAGTCAACCCACTCGACTTTAAAATTTCCTTTAAGGGCCTTTGAAATGTCTATGATTCCGAGTGTGACTTTTGCGTTGCTCGTCCCAACCTCAGGGTAGCGCTGTGATTTTACCGAGACCGAGGCCTCGTTAATTTCATAGCGCTCAACCATCTTCACTGGGGTTTCGTCTACCCGAATAAAGGCAATGAACTTCTCATTTTGAGACCACCAGTAGCCCGTGAAGCGGTCCATCTCTTCTTGAGCGATGAATTCGGCCACTCCGTTTGAGATAGCGTCTTTTCCATCTCGCGTGAGCTGGACTTCTTTCATCGAAGTCGTCTCTAAGATAAAAAGATTTTGGTTGCGGATAAAAGATAGGTAGTGATCTTCTGGAGAGAATTTTATATCTAATTCAGCTTCCGGATTATTGGTGAGGCGTTTTAATTTATCTTTCAGTGGTAGGAGATAGATGTCACCCCCGGCGGGAAAAACAACCGACTCAGCATCATGGGACCACTTGTACTCAACAATTCCTTTGCGCGAGATACGCATGCGTTCGCGACGGGCCTTCTCGGCTTCTGAAAGCTCACCAAATTGAATTGAATTTGAGTCCACCAAAAGTTTGGCTTCTCCACTAGTAAGATCGTATTCCCACAAGTCGAGGATTTCAAAATTTTCGGTCTTCGGTTTAAGAAATGAAAGCCTCTGTCCTCCTGGTGAAAACTCAAGCGACATGGGTATCACGCCATCGAGCTCTGGACTCTCAAAAATACGTTTGATCGAAAGCTCTTCGGCCCAGAGAGTGGTCGAAAATAAAGTGAGGAGAAGGAAGAATTTCATTTATGGTAAACCCGGATCATGACTTTACGGTTGAGAGCTTCACTTACACTCGCATCCGCACGAGAGTCCCCATACGCCACTATTCTAATATTCGAGTCTCCCACTCCTTTGTTCTTAAGATGAGTGCGAACTTTTTCAGCGCGCTTCTTACTTAAGATCAAGTTCGCATCTGGATTTCCTTTCGTTGAGGCATAGCCTTCGAGGACGATCGTCATGCTGTTTTCTTTGCCTTTCACCTGTTTTGAAATCTTATCCAAAATACCTTCAGACAAATTATCAAGAGAGCTCACGGCATTAGGAAAATAAACGTTTTCCATGGAAAGAAGTTTTCCGTGAATGTCACTTTCTTTTTTAAGAATCTCGTCTCGTTTAGTCACGGGCATCGGCTTAGGTTCAGCTCGCGTAATTTGAATAATTTTTTCAAGTGGCTTTTGTCCCCCTGGATAATATTTCACACCAACAGAGAAACGGTAATCGTTGGAACTACTATCAACGAGTCCTCCGCTTGAAATACCACCAAAGCCAGCTAGGTCTGGATTAAACTCATGACGAATTCCTGCATAGACTTCATTAGGATGTTGATTGCCTTTAAAATTATTGTAGCGGTAGGCCTCTAGGTTCAAGGCCCAGCTTTGAGCAAGTGGAAAAAAAGTTCCAATCGCTGTGAAGATTGATTCCTTGTAATTTAAAAGAGTGCTTGAGAAAGCTGGGATGGTGAGTGTGGCCCCAGGCTCATGAGAGTAGCCCACGTTGATCACACCTTGGAACCAGTCAAACTTACGCTCAAGGTTCACTCCAAGGTAACCACCAACTTTACGATTTTGAGTGGTGAAATTTTCTTGAGTTCCTGTCGGTAGAGTTAGGCGTGGGTGCAAGGCTATGGCACTTTTCTCGGATTGATAAAACTTCCAAATTCCGTCAATGAAAGTGTCACGAAGATAATTTCCACTGTTCCCGTCTGTCTCTATCCCACTTAAGCGAGAGACTTGAGTGCGAATACCCAATAGAAGATGATCCGTTGGATGCCAGGCCCCACCGAAGCTCAAACTCTGCATATTTTTTACGATTTGCTTTTCACGAGTTCCGTTGAGCTGAATCGAGAGAGGAGTTTTCACGTAGTCGTAAGAGGCGTTAAAAATAAAGGGGTAGTCGTTACGAACAAGGCCATTACTCAATAGTGCGTTGTCAGTATTACTATAAGTCGGGTTATGGGTGAACTTGAAGTACTGGAGATCTAGGGCATGGGCCGAGATCGAAATAAAGAGGCCCAGTAAGAAAAACCAGCGCATTGTATAACCTTTTGACAGTTGTCGACCGTCTTGACCAGCGTTGAGTGCATTTACAGTTGTATGGAACCAGTAAAGTCTAAAAAACTTGGTATAGAAATTGAAGTTAAAACTCTATTAAAGGGATATAAATATGAAAAACTTCGTCGTGCTGGTGGCCATTTCTTTAACTATTGCTGGATGTGGACGAAATCCCCATCTCGAGGGAAAAAGTCCAAGTCTTGAGACGGTTTTAGCACAACCTCTTACTCCCGCCCTGCAAGTCGCTGCCCCTAGGCTCGTCCTTCGTGAAAAAGACTCAAAAGCAGAGGACGTTTTAAACTTCGGAGAAGTTAAAATAGGCGATAAGCTCGTTAAAAACTTTGAACTCAGTAACGTCGGAAACGCTAAAGCATCTGAAGTCAAAATACCAGCGACGATAGGAAAATTCAAAATCACTAACGTAAATTGTGCTTCAGATCTTGAAGCGAAAGACTCATGTGATCTGAAAGGTGAATTAATCTCAACAAAAGAGATCGATGATCAAAGTGATCTTGTGGTGAAGTATAAAAATCCATCTGGCGAAACTCAATCGACTAAGATGACTCTTTTAGGTCGTGTGAAGGCCATCGTCGTTGTACCAGATGCTCCCGTACCTAAGCCAAGACTCATCCTGATTGTCAAAAATGATGAATCAGGAAATGCAGTCGTGAGAGATGTTCCAGTTGGAGAAACTGTGATCATTCAGTTCGAACTCCGAAACATCGGCAACGCTAATGCTACTCACATTGTTCTGCCAGTCATCCCTGCTCCATTTGTGATAGATCATCAAAACTGTACAGAAAATCTTGCGGTTGATCAGTTCTGTGAAATCTTTGTGAAATATACTCCGACGAAACCACAACAAGACAACATCCAGATCCGAGTGAAATCCGATGGAGCAGAAGTCGTTCAAACAATCGTCGCCAACAGTATTATTCTAGACTCTGGTTCAAAAATCGAAGTTGTTGACGGTCAAATCAATCAAGACATCTACGAGATCCTGAATGTGAAACCAGAATCGATCTCTCCCTTTCAAGATATCCGTGGAATCGATCTTGGTGTTTTGCCTAAAGGAAAAGATTCAATTTTCAGCATCAACCTTAATAACTTAGGCGAAAACGATGCAACTGTTACGAATATAAAAGACTTCCAGGGAAGTATCTTTTCTTTCAACCAGAAAAAGTATCCCGGCATAAGCGGAACCTGTGGCCTCGTCATCCCTAAAGGAAAATGTTCTCTGAATGTAAAAGTCTCTCCGACAACTCTTGGGAATATTCATGACTTGGTAGAGATCACATATCAGGACAAGCGTGGAGCTCTTCATCGCCTATCCATTCTCCTTTTTGCGTCAGTCAAAGAAGAAACAGTCGTTGCCTGTAAGACTCTCACTGCTCGAAGCATTGTTGATCAGGCAAAAGTTGTGAGCTCATTAACTGCGGAAGGAAAATACAAGCTTCCCTACCGTTTGAAATCAACCGTCTCATCGGCCGCACTAGGAGTCGCGTTTAACACTCAGTCTAACCACAATCTTCGAATGTCAAAAAACGCTGAGTCGCTGGTCGTCCCTAGTAACCACAACGTCATGGTTCAGTTCGGGTTTGATATTTCAAAAGAAGAACTCGCAAAATACAAGAGTGCAAAAATCGAACTCGATATCTTAAAAATTAGTTCTGAAGGTGTGAAGTTTGATACGACAGAAATTCTTTGCTTGAACGAAAACAAGCACTGCTCTGGAACCTTCTTCATCGATTCGAACTATAGCCATTTGAATACTTCTAACTATGTCATGCAAAGTAACTATTTCTCCCAAGAACTTCTCCGAAGCTCACAGCAAGACATCTCTTCCCTCCGCGAAATCTTAAGCTCACGAGGCTCACTTTCAGCGCAAGGGGCAGCGACACCACTAAACCGCATCTTCCGTCTTAAGAAGAGCTTCCCACTGATGAGCCTCTTTGGATCAAGCAAGGGTGATGCGCTAGACCTGTCTAAAGGACTCAACTTTATCCTGGCAGATGACTCTGTGTTGATCTCCACTCCGCGTTTGATTCTTGAATCTGACGATGTTACCTGCGGAAAATAACCTCACCAAACAAACTTAAGAAGAGGCCCTCGCAAGAGGGCCTCTTCTTTTTTTAATGGGTGTAAGAGGAAGTTGGATGCCAATCCTTAGATTAAATTAAATCATTAGAGGATGTAATTTTATCAAGGAAGGTAAAAATGAGATTCTCAAGAATCGCTTTGTTCTCTATTGTGGCTGCTTTGAGCATGAATGCTTTTGCAGCTGTTAACGTTGAACTCATTCAACAAAAACTCGTCGCTCAAAAAGCACAATGGACTGCTGGTCGCACGTGGGTCTCTGATCTGCCTGAAGCTCAAGTTCGTCGCATGATGGGTAACCGCGAAGTTGTCAAAGACAACCTCGACTACTCTGATGCTTATTCAAAAAGCATGACTTATGAAACGGTCGACTGGCGCAACATGAATGGTGTTAACTGGCTTGCCCCAGTCATGAACCAAGGTAACTGCGGTTCATGTGTTGCTTTTGCAACCGTAGGAACTCTTGAGGCCACTGTTTCAATCGCTAACAAAACTCCATGGCTCAATCCACGTTTTTCTCCACAGCAGCTTTTCGCCTGTGGTGGAGCGAAATGTGAGCAGGGTTGGTTCCCTGAATCTGGGGCCAATTTCGTAAAGAGCAAAGGCATCGTTGATAATGCTTGTGCTCCTTACACAATGGGCTCTGACGGAAAAGACGTTGCTTGTAAGCAATTCTGTAACGATCAATCTAATCGCACTTTTAAAGCGGCCGATATTTTTAAGCCATCAGGACTCTTCACGAGCAACTCTGTACAAAAAGTAAAAGACGCACTTAAGAAAGGGCCTCTCATGACTTCACTTACAGTTTACGAAGACTTTCTAACTTATACTGGTGGTGTTTATAAGTCAGTCAGTAGTAAGTCAGTTGGCGGTCACGCTGTTTCGATCGTTGGTTACAACGATGCAGAAAGATACTGGATTGTGAGAAACTCTTGGGGCGAAGACTGGGGAGAGAAAGGCTTCATCCGCGTTTCTTGGGATGATAAGTCTGGTGTTGGTTCATCAACAATCGGTTTCACCATTAATCCTCACGACACAGTTTCTGTCATGGCCCCTGCTGAAAACGATTACGTTTCTGGTGAAGTCATGGTGAAGACTCAAAGTTCACGCAGTGGCGAGTTCGATATTAAACTCATGAAAGACGGCAAAGAGATTTCAACAACTCGTTCTGGCTCTGCGATCAACACAAATGGTCTCGAGGACGGAAAGTATGAAATGATCGCCGTCTCAACAACAGATGCGACAACGAAATCATTCACTCGTGGGTTCACGATCATGAATGGCCACCCTTCTATGCACATCTCCTACACGTCTGCGGATAACACTAACTACGGCGGCCCAGTGACTGATCGCCACGAGTTCAATCTCACGATTGATTCAACTCCTGTGATGCCTCAGTCTTTGGATATCATGCTGACAGACATGAGCGGAAAATTGGTCACGAAACGCACAACTGATGTTGTTCTAAATTCAATGAAACTTGGATTCCGCTTCAACTCAGTTCCAAGTGGTGACTACATCATCTTCTTCCGCGCCAATATGCCAGCGGGTGGAAAAATGATGTCAGTTGATTCTGATAAGATGCATGTAACGATTAAGAATAAGTAAAAAAGAGCCTCTAAGTCTTTGAAGGCCCTCCCCGGAGGGCCTTTTTTTGGTCTAAAACCGAGTCATTCTTTCATAGTCTGTATAAATTCCCGACACCCCCCCATTTTTTTCACTTCATTCGGAGAAGGTGTATTGTCGCACAGCGTAAATTACATTCCGGAGACCCTATGAAAATGAAAAACTCCATGCTTCTTCTCTTTGCTTTAGGCACGTTTGCTTCGTGTACGAAGGTTGTGACTAAAGAGGCACCGGCTGCGCCTTCTAGTGATCATTATATGTCGAACACATCGGCGAGTAGCATTCATGAAGTGGTGGATGGGGATATCAACCTAAGTTATATGAGCAAGGCCAAACTACAGCAGCTTGTAGATAAAGGGTTGGTAACTAAAAGTGATGTTTTTGAGGTAATCGGAGACAATGATCTTGTTCTTGGTTTCCCTGAAAAACTTTTGGGAGAACAGAGTGTTTTTGGTGGTGTCATCACGAAAGTAAGTGATGGAAAAAATTCTAATGTTGGGGATCTTAAACTAACAGACTTAGGTCCCTTTCATGTCACTTCATCTTATTATACGAAAACGGAAACTTTGAAGGCGCCTAACGGTGAACCTTTAAAAGATGAAAGCGGTAGAGAAATTACTGTAGAAAGAAAATATATTGGTCTCTCAGGATGTATAAAAGATTGCGATGAAACTTCACTGAGAACTGAAAATATAGTCTCTTTTGAAGTTGTGGCCATGGATAATGCGGAATCTGAAGGTTCAAACTCTAAAAAGTACTACGTAAATCTTTCATCACTCGGTCAGGGTCTAGATATCATGCAGATTCTTGATGCCGAAGGAGAGGTTACAAAACTTATTCCCCTTTCTTCTGCTACTACAACTTTTGATTATGATCTTAAAACACTTGTTTTTGATATCAAATCAACATTGGTTCCAGTTGGAACTGGGACTAGCGATGCTGAAGAAAGTGCAGCAACTAAAACGTATATCACCGCTAGATGGTACTTACGGTTGAGTTCTGTATTTAATCCTGCTTTTATTACTCGAACTCCTATTAAAGAAGTTGGATTTTTTAAAACCGCCATCGCCAAAGACGTTAAAATCATGCGTCATTCTTTAACAGATGAAAATAAAACCCTTCACTATATGGTGAAGAAAGTTCCTGAAAAGTTTAAAAAACATGTGAGTACGGCAATAGCTAATTGGAATAAAGAATTCAAGGATATCACATTACGTAAAACCGATTTTATTTCACACGAGTTTATTCCAGAGAATGATCCACGTAATGAAACTATAGTTGCAGGAGATATTCGCTACAATGTGATCGAATGGGATTTAAACAATGAAGCATCGTACGGAGGCCTTGGTCCATCTATCGGTAACCAATTTACTGGTGAGATTATGTCGACCAACATTCTCCTCCAGGGTCCACGCATTGTTGACATGTATTCAAAGTGGTTCGAAGCATCAGCAGCTGCGCGAACATTGATTGCTCAAGGTCGTGAAGCTGAAGCGGACAAACTTTTCAAACAATATGTTGCAACAGCTCAAGCAGAAATGAAAAAAGCAAAAGCTGCAACCTATACAGTATCACTTGGTAAATTAAAAATGAACGTTCGTTCTAATCAAGAAGAACTTCAAGATCCAGCCTTCCCAGGAATGTTTGAACTTGTACCTGAAGGTCAGACTTTTGATTCTTATATGCCTGGTTATTTCGAAGATATGATCCAACATGAAATGGGTCACAACATGGGCCTTCGTCACAATTTTTACGGAAACCTCGGTGCTGCAGAAACAACC
>JBBQGK010000037.1:0-31711 GCA_038322885.1 Bacteriovoracales bacterium
TTATGGGGAAAACCACCCAAGTGATGACCGACTTCGTGACATAGGACCATGAGGAAAGCATCGTCATTCATTTCAGGAGCACGAGCGAGGCCGCCGTAAACGTAGACTATCTTATCTCGAAAATTCGGGCCCATGCTTGCCACCGAATTCACCACAGGATCACTCCAAAGACGCTCAAACCGAATGGTCATGCCACGATTTTTAAACTCGGGCTGATAGATGCTCTCCATCTTTTGGATCAGCTGCTCGAATTTTTGCTGAGTTAATCCAGTTCCAAATACTTTTGAAGAGGCAGGGATCATCAGGCTATTGGGAGGCACCATACTTGCGAAGGCCGAATTGAAGCTTAGTAGTAGTAAGGCGATAATTGATTTCATCCCTAGATCTATAAACTAATGAAAGGGTGCTTGAATATAGATAATACTTACATCACCCCTAGAATTACCACATTGGAAGTATTATCAATTCCAAAAGACAAGTAACAAAGGGCAAAATATGAGATTCTCTTCTTGTGTTCTTATCGTGTTATCCGTGGTCCCCGTCATTGCATCGGCCAAGAGCATGCAGATGATTTGTGGGTATCCATTTTATGGGCCAGTGATCGAAGTCAATGAACAGGGTCATGTCATCAAGGCCAGCTTCCAGGACGGCTACTCCTCAGCGAATTTAAACTGTACCTCTTCGAAAAATTTAGAGATCAATTGCTCGAGACCACAGACAACGAGTAGTACTGGATATCCTCTGAATGGATACGAAGTTAGTTTTAACTTAGGTAAAAAATCTGCTGATTCAGTAGTAACGAGTCCAGGCTCTGATGGGATCAAAGATCACTTCGAGAACTGCCAGGTCTATTAGTTTCAAAAAAAGGCCGGAATCATCCCGGCCTTCAAGCATCAGTAAAATTTTTAATCCTAGCGATAGATACAGCGAATATCCCTTGGCCCCATAAAATAAGATTCCAACACCGCAACCGTGAATTTCCCTGAGTTTTGCGGAAGAAAAACATTTCCAGAAAAACTCAATTGGTAGGTATCAGAATACGTGTCGAAAGAACTAAAATAACTAAACGAGTCCCCGACCCAAGTCGCAACAATTGGTGTATTGAATTGAGTGACGTCTCCATTTTCTTTCACTAAACCGTAAGTATAAATGTTCTGCTCGTTAAAGTTCAACTCAATCACGAGTTCTGAATTAGTTGTTCTTTCTTTACACACAAACTTATGAGCGTCAGCAAAGACCGACATCGAAAAACAAAGAATCGCGATGAAGCTTAAGTATTTCATAAAAATTCCTTCCGATTATTTAAGGGGCTTGAACCAACAGACAGGACGGAGTCCAATCTTCTGTCCTGTTGAACCGTGACAAGATCCTGCAACTTCAGAATCCATTGCAAAGTCTTCAGAGAAAGCTTTCTCACAAAGGGCGGCCTGGAAATATGTATCAAGGCGACACTGGTAAGCGGGGTGACCCTCGTACGTTTTCTTCACCACTGCCTGGTCAGGAGTTTCAAATTTAGCTGGAGGTGCTTTTCTCAGAGCTGCAAAAAGTCTTGAGACAGAATCACCCGCCATCGCTGAACGTAAGCAGATGTTATAGTCATTCGCCCAGGTCCACTGCTTACCGCAGGCCGCTTTCACGGGCGCAGGAATTTCCATCGCTGCGACAACAGCTGCGTTGTCTTCACTCATCCACACACGACGAAGACATTTTGTTGGTGCGAAGTAATCGGCCTGACCTTCAGTTGCCGCCCAGCTGAGAGCATTCACATTTTTGCTGCTATAAAGTGGTGCTCCACCAAGGTGGTGACCGAGTTCGTGACATACGACCAAGGCCATTCCGTCTTCAGTGATCGTTTCGTGGCGTGCGAGTCCACCGAACATTGAAACTTTCCAAGTTGAGCCTTCTTGTTCCGCATAAGCATTAACAGTGGCATCAGTCCAAAGACGAATCACTTTAAGAGTCGCATTGTGACTTGAAACAATCGGAGCATACATATGCTCAACCTTATCGATCGCTGCGTTGAACTGCTCTTCAGAGAGTCCGCCAAATCTCTTAGCGTTGACTTCGATTTTAAGATCGTTCTCTGGAACAATTCCTTCAGAGCCGTTGATGGTGCAGGTAAATGCAGATTGAGTGAGAAGGGCGAGCGCAACGAATCCGTGTTTCAGTTTCATCATAATTCCTTTTATGAGATAGGTTCTAGAATATTGTACAAAAGAAATTGCTCAGAAGAGGGCAAGTTTGAGAATGTTAGAAAAAAATGGCCAGGATTTTATTCCTGGCCTCGACTAATAATTACTTAGAAGGCTTAAACTATTCAAGCGGACGAATACCGATCTTTAGGAGGGTTGAACCGAGAAATCGAATATCTGACCTTAAAAGTAAGCTGCTAAGCAAGATATGTAGTTTCATAATTAATATAAAGTATAACCTTCTGAAATTTCATAAGCCCCTAAGATGATAGACCTATGATTTTCGTCGAAAAAGCCGAAGAGACCGTATCTCAAAGGACATAAAGTGCCAGTAGCGAACGGACCCATCATATTCTCCGAAATCAAATTACTGGTTCAATCCCGATGTCCGATTATTTATTTAACTTCTCACGAAGAAGAACGTGTAGTGAGTAGTCTCACTGTGATGGCGAAAGAATTAACTAAACAAGTTTATTCATGGAGTATCACAACCGGTCTTCAAGAGCTCAATCTTGAAGAAGATGATATCAGTGATTTACAGGCGCTTAATGATCCTATCGATGTTTTAAATCATATTGATCGTTGCAATGAAAATTCAATTTTTATTCTGAAAGATTTTCATTTTTTCATGGATGATCTTTTGATCATCCGAAAACTCAGAGATCTGTTTCAGAATTTGAAGACCAGCAATAAAACAATTATTGTCCTTTCACCAGTTCTAAAACTTCCACTGGAGCTCAATAAAGAAATTACGGTGCTGGATATTCCACTACCATCAACGGAAGAATTTTTAAAACTCATCAATGAAATAAAAACTCATCTCTCTGCCAAGACGATGGAACTTGATGAAAAAGACAGTCTCCTTTTGGCTCGTGCCTCCCATGGACTAACCCTCGTCGAAGCGGAAAATGTTTTTTCCAAAACAATTGTGAATGAAACAAAACTTTCACGTAACGGCATCCCTTATATCCTGAACGAGAAAAAACAAATTGTCCGCAAGTCCGGCATTCTTGAATTTTACCCTGCCAGCAATCGCATCCAGGATCTTGGTGGCTTTACCAGTCTCAAGCGCTGGCTCGAAGAAAGAGGTCAAGCCTTGACTTCAGCTGCAGCGAAAAAGTTTGGTTTACCGGAGCCAAAAGGAATTCTCCTTTTAGGTCCTCCCGGAACCGGAAAAAGTTTGACCGCAAAAGTTGTGAGTCACTATTGGCAGCTCCCACTCCTAAAACTAGACTTCGGAAAAATATTTTCTGGACTGGTAGGGAGCTCAGAAGAAAATATGCGAGAAGCTTTAAAAACAGCAGAAGGTCTAGCCCCATGTGTTTTATGGATTGATGAGATTGAAAAAGGTATCGCTGGTGGGAAATCGGGAAATAGTGATGGTGGAACGGCTTCACGAGTATTTGGATCACTTTTAACTTGGATGCAGGAAAAGAAATCAACAGTGTTTGTGATTGCAACGGCAAACGATATTACAAGACTACCTCCTGAGCTTCTGAGAAAAGGTCGCTTTGATGAAATTTTCTTTTTAGATTTGCCGAGAGAAAAAGAGAAGGAAGAAATATTTCATATCCATTTGATCAAGAAAGGTAGAGATCCTAAACGTTTCAATCTTCCTGAATTAGCCAAGACCGCCGAAAACTTCACGGGAGCTGAAATAGAACAAGTTATTATGGATGCTCTCTTCACGGCGTTCAATAAGAAAAAAGACCTGACTCATGAAGATATTCTGGGGGCTATCAAGAGTTCCGTACCGCTTGCTGCTACTTATGGCAAGGAGTTAAATGAACTCAGAGAGTGGGCCACCACCAGGGCCAGGAAAGCTTCTTAATGACAAAGAAAAATCGTTTCTCCATGCTAGAATTAGAAGGGACCAAAAGCAATACTCGAGAAGAAGAGATAGGGCCTTTGCCCAAAATCAGTAGTCAGCCAAAAGAAAAAATTCCAAAAGATTATAAAGTGATCGTACCCAAAGATGATTTTCAAAATAATTTAAAACGACACAAGCTCACCGAAAAAATTGATGAAATCGAAAAACATAAAATAGATCTAAAGCTAGAAGCTCTTGATGCTAGGAAAAGAGGGATCATATGGATCACTCTGGGAATTGTGATTATTGTTGTATCATTGCGGAATTTTCTATTTTATTTTGAGAAAGAGTCCCATGTTAGTGGGGATACCAGATATGTCAATTATATCAGACAGACAATGACTCCTTCTAGCTGGCTCGTTCTAGCTTTTATAACAGGACTCTCTCTTTATCTTTACCACCACAAAAAAGGAAAAAAGTGAGTACAGTTGTTTGCCTAACATCCACGGTTTGCGAGAATATGAATCTGACAGAGGTCAACGGAGTAGCGATTGGGATGCAGTGTCTGACTCAAGGATTGAAAGAATTGAACTATGCATATGAGAAAGAGAAAGAAATCGAGAACTGCCACCAAGAAATCATTAAGGTTAGACTCTTGATCACCATCTTAGAGGGGAAGAAAATCGGAGTGGTTGAGAATAATGGGAATGTCGAATTTATTGTAAATGATCTTAACTGTGAAATCTCTAAGGTAGCGATAAAAAAAATTCGTCAACGTTATTCGAAATTTGCCATTCTTCATGAATTGGAGAGCAAAGGATACGCTAAAGTAAAGGAAGAAAAACTTGCTAATGGAAAGATCAGAATGGTGGTAGAAAAATGGGATTAAAATATCAAGTAGTGATTGAGATTGATGAAGATGATCAGATCACCATGGAGACTTTGGGCTTTAAAGGTCCCAAGTGCGTGGATGAAATTAAAAAGATCATAAAAAATCTTGGCCAGATAGACACTATAGAAAAAACCAAAGAATATTATGAAGAAGAGAAATCAAAGCTCAAGTCCACGCAAAAGAACTTTTCAAAGTGACATCGTCGTCGATGAAGATGGTGGGGTGCATATTAGTTTCTTTGGGCCTGAGCTATTGCATCTGATTCCTGAGCGCATAGCAACTCCCCTCACCGACAAGCCCTGGTCTCTCAAGCTTACATCTAATTTTCAAAAAACTGATGTGAGAGATGAATATGCTCACTGTATGATGTGCCCTAAGAAGTGTGGCTTTAACCGCTTGAAGTCTACCCATGGAACTTGTGGTGATGCCGTATTGCGGGTTTCAAATCATGGACTCTCATTCGGTGATGAAAAAGAACTCTCACAAGGTGGTGGTTCAGGATTATTATTTTTGAGCGGATGTCCACTTACCTGTCCTTCTTGTATTAACCCAGAAAAAGTCCGAAATGACGGTGACGCCTGTTCAACTATGGATTTTCTTCAAATGGTCGAGTCCTTATATAGAAAAGGGGCCAACAACATTCAAATCCTGTCGCCCACTGTTCATCTGCCAGAACTCAAAGTTGCTTTAACAATTTTGAAGCAACAAGCTTTCCCATTGCCGATCATTTTTAAAAGCTCAGGTTACGAATCCGTCATCGAACTAAGAAAATTCGAAGGACTTGTTGATATTTATGTTCCAGATTATAAATTTTCCAACAGTTGTTATTGGAAGAAGCAATCGGGAGCAAACGACTACCATGAGGTCTTCCTGGAAGCCTTGGTCGAAATGTATCGACAAGCGGGAAGTATCCTTAAAAATGAGAGTGGCGTCTTACAGAAAGGGGTTATGATCAGGCACGTGAAAAATCCTTATCTTTCACAGGAAGAACGAAAACAAATTGATGAATTTCTAAATCACCAACCGGCAGATATACTGGTTTCAATTCTCGATAATTTTGTCGTTTTAGATTAGTTTTGCTCTCGCCTGATAGAGAGGATGATACTTGCTCGCATATTCACCAACCGTTTGGAAGAAATTTTTGGAATCGTTAATCGAATAATCAATCTGCCCCAAAACTATCCCTTCATGATCATAGAAAAAAATAAAGGGCTCAAAAAATCTGATTCTATACTCGACCTTGGCGATTTCATTCCATTGGATAAAAATCCACTCGGAAGTAAAAAAGAGACTGATTATTTCAACCTTGCGACAGCGAATACCTTTTCGATTGAGAATGAGCTTATCCTTTGGAGTCAAAAGATAAACTACAAAAAGAAAACAAAACACTCTCACAATATTCAGATTCATTTCATTCACAAAGATAATTGAATCGAAGTTCTTTGGGCTCAAGATATCGATACCCTCCAACCTCTTCAGTAAATGTAAAAGGAGATCAAAAGTCCCTAAGGCCAATCCAAAACTAATAATCCTAAGCACATAACTTTTCAACAAGTCCCGTTCAAACTCTACTGTGTCTTTTAAAATCGGTAATTGGACACCAGAAATGACCACTTTTTGTGGAGAAATTTTGGGAACTTCATCCTTCGCTTTAAAAACTCTGGACTCTTGAGGCTTCACTTCTGCTGAACGCGTAGGCAGCTCTAGTCTCACTGACGTCTCATCTTTTAGGTCATCTATCGAAACTTTAGCTCTGGTTCGATCAAGTTGACCAATTCTGACGGGTTCTTCTTCTAAATTTTTAAGTTTGAATTTTTTAGTCATACTTTATACTTACATTATGGATAAAAGAGCAATTGATAGCAATAATTCCGTTTGGATTTTGATCGAAAAACTCAGTACCAAAACTGGTATCACAGAGATTGCTATTAATGGCCCGGATGACGTTTACATTGAGAAAGACGGCAACTTCGTGCCTGTGGAAGTAAAAATAACTCAGAAAAGCATTTTAGAATTTGTACAACAAGTCGCTAGCTTCAATCAAAAAGATATCGATGATAGCTCCCCTTTGTTTAATGGGAATCTCCCTGACGGCAGCAGAGTGAACATTACAATGCCACCCATAAGGATAGACGGTCCTGCAATTACCATCAGAAGATTTCTGAAAAACCTTCAGTCCTTCGATAGTCGACCAGGTATTTTTGGTTTAAGTCCTGAATGGGTAAGCTTCCTAAGAGCGGCAGTTAAAGCGAAATTTAATATCATCATTTCCGGTGGAACTGGCGTAGGTAAAACAACCTTTTTAAATCTCCTGCTACAGGAATCAGAAAAGCATGACCGTAAAATTCTCATTGAGGACGTGAGGGAATTAAACATTCAAATGCCCAATACTATTCGCATGGAATCCACTATTCTCCCAAACGGAAGGGCCATAACCATCCGTGATTTAGTAAAAAATAGTTTAAGAATGCGTCCTGATCGTCTGGTTATAGGTGAGATCCGAGGTGAAGAAGTTTTTGATTTATTACAGGCCTTGAACACCGGACATGACGGCTGCATTGCTACCATTCATGCTAACCAACCACGCGAATGTCTTATGCGTATGGAAAGTTTGTATTTGCTATCTGGTCACGAAGTTCCATTTCAAGTCATCAGGCATCAAATCGGACGAGGATTGGATTTAATAATTCAGCTAAAGAGAAATCGGAATGGTCTAAGAGTCGTAAGCCATATTACTGAGGTTTGTGAGATGTCAGGAGATCAGGTCTTGATGCAAGACTTAGGTGTTTTGGGCAAAGATATGGATTACATAGTCTCGACAAAGTTTTTGCCAAAGAATATTGAACGGCTAGAGAAAAATGGATTTAACCGGAAGATGTTCCAAACCGGATTTTAATCCAGAATGTTTAGTTCCCAAACAATCGACGAAGAGAGAGTTGAGCAAAAAGAATGAAACGCACATTCTTAAAACTCATTACATCTTGGGATAAGTTTTATTTGTTACCAATTGCATAGAAAGTTTAAATAAAGAAGGCTGGATCACTCCAGCCTTCTTTTAGAACGAGATACTTGTTTAATATTTACTTAGAGGGCTTAAACCAACAAAGCGGACGAATTCCTACAGTGTATCCGGTAGAACCGTGACACGTTCCTTGAACTTCATCAGATTGAGAAACATCTTCTGTGAAAGCTTTCTCACAGAGTGCACCTTGGAAATATGTATCAAGACGACACTGAGTCGCTGGGTGCGCATCGTTGGTACGACTCACAACTTTTGCATCAGGCTTATCAAATTGAGCTTCATTTTCCTTACGAGCAGCTGCAAAGAATCCAGCAACTGATGCTCCGGCCATACCGCCGCGAATACAGATCGCTTGATCAGTAGCACCCGGGTGAGTTTTCGCACAAGCTGAGGCAAGTGCATCTGGAACTTTTAACTTGTTCACGATTTTTTGATTATCATCATGAAGGAAAACGTTGCGAAGACATTTAAGGGTCGCGAAGTAGTCGGCCTGACCTTCATTTGATGCCCACTTCATAAGGAAGTTTCCAACCTTCGGAGCTCCACCGATGTGGTGACCAAGTTCATGGCAAAGAACGAGATAGAATCCGTCCATAGTGATCGATGGATGGCGTGCGAGACCGCCGTACATATTAATGTGCCAAGTTTTACCTAAGCGAGTTGCGTTTGCGTTGACTGTCTCGTCTTTCCAAAGACGAGCGACATCCATCTTTCCACCCATGCGTGCAACCACTGGTGAATAGATTTTTTCAACATCATCAATAACCTTGTTGAATTGAGTCTCGGTGATTCCACCATTGAGCTTCATTCCAACTGGGATTCGCAGAGAGTTTTCCTCGATGATTCCACCAGAACCATCTTCAGAACATCCAAATGCCATTGATGAAAGTGTGAGAGCAGATACGAGAATAAGCGATAAAAATTTCATTCCATGAACTCCTTAAGATTATACAAAAATCTCTAGGAAACATTTTGTCTTAGTTATTCTTAAGCCGTCTAGAGAAGTCGGGATTAGTTATTTGAATGTAAGTAATTGTATAAAAAAGGGCCCAAAACGGGCCCTTTGGAGGAGAAAAACTTATTTAACGAGAGGCTTGAACCAACAAAGCGGACGAGTTCCAATTTTTTGTCCGGTTGAACCGTGACAAGCGCCTGTGACTTCAGAGTCATTGGTAAAATCCTGGTTGAAAGGAATTTCGCACATAGCACCTTGGAAGTAAGTATCAAGACGGCACTGAGTAGCCGGGTGATTATCATCGGTCTTCGCTACAACTTTTGCATCCGGAGTATTGAACTGAGCTGGAGCTGGATCTTTTGAGAGAGCAGCAAAGAGACGAGCGACTGAATCACCGGCCATTGAGCCACGGATACAGATCGCCTGATCGGTCTTATCTTTCCACTGCTTCATGCAACCAGCTGTTAAAGGAGCTGGTATGGTCATCGTAGAGATGATCGAAGCGTTGTCCTCACTCATCCATACACGGCGAAGACATTTCATCGTTGCGAAGTAATCGGCTTGACCTTCATTTGATGCCCATGGATTAGACCATGCTGAAGATTTTTTTGGAGCTCCACCAAGGTGGTGACCAATTTCGTGACAAACAACAAGCGCCATTCCGTCTTCAGTGATGGTTTCATGACGAGCGAGTCCTCCGAACATTGAAACTCTCCACTCGTTACCCATGCGTTGAGCATAAGCATTTACGGTTGCATCATCCCATTTACGAACAATATTTAATTTACCACCAGCAGAAGCAACGATTGGAGCATAGACATGCTCAACTGAATCGAGGGCCTTGTTGAACTGCTCTTCCGAGAGTCCACCGAAGCGTTTCTGAGACACTGTAATTTTAAGATCATTCTCAGGAACAAATCCCTGAGATGCATCTTGAGTGCAGGCAAACAATGATGAAGTGAGAAGAAGAGAAGCGACAAGCAATCCTTGCTTAATTGTTTTCATGAGACTCCTGGTAAAAGTGAAAACGTAAAAATTCTTAACTTAATACTGACATACTAAAAAATGGTCTCTCCAGTGGATAAGAAGAAAGTAAGTTTTTGTTGGTTGGATAAAAAAAGTCGGAGATTATTTTTGAGCGAAAAAAAAGCAGGGGATTACTCCCCTGCCCAATTGAAAAAAACTATTGAACTGAAGGCTTGAACCAGCAAAGTGGGCGCGTCCCAATTTTTTGTCCAGTTGAAGCGTGGCAAGCACCAATGACTTCAGAGTCCTTGCCGAACTCTTCTGTGTATGATTTCTCACAAAGAGCACCTTGGAAATACGTATCGAGACGACACTGAGTCGCTGGGTGAGCATCGTTGGTTGAAGACACAACGTTTGAATCCGGAGTTTCGAACTTCGCCGCTGGCTCATAAGAGAGAGCAGAGAAAAGACGAGCAACAGAATCTCCTGACATACCACCGCGGATACAGATCGCGCGGTCGTTCATGTTTGACCATTGTTTTTCACAAGAATCTGTCAGGCCTTTAGGAGCTTTAAGTTTTTTTACAATCGCCTGGTTATCTTCTTTCAACCAAACGTTACGAAGACATTTCATCGTCGCGAAGTAATCAGCTTGACCTTCGTTTGATGCCCAATCTTCATCAGCATACTTCGGAGCTCCGCCAAGGTGGTGACCAAGCTCGTGACAAAGTACCAAGTGGAATCCGTCTTGAGTGATTGTTTTATGGCGAGCGAGACCGCCAAACATTTGTACCGTCCACTCTTTGCCGTTTTGTTCAGCATAAGCATTCACTGTACCGTCATCCCAGTTACGAACAACCGTTAAGTGTCCACCTTTGGCCGCGATGATCGGAGCATACATAGGCTCGATTTTATCGATGACTGCATCGAACTGAGCTTTTGTAATTCCGCCAGCATCTTTATCGCCAACCATAATTTTCAAGCTGTTTTCTGGAACGAAACCTTCGACGGCATTTTTTGTGCAAGCAAGGGCAGGAAGCGAAAGAACGAGAGTGGAAAGCAAGAGTCCACGTTTAAAATTAGTCATAATTCCTCCATGAATTGATGATGAGATAAAAAGTGATCTTGATTATCGTTGCATGGAATTTGATTTGAAGGAGAAAGTTTTGCCGGTTGTAAGAAGATGTTTTAAAAAGTCGAAAAATCAATTACTGCTGATTAATCTAAGACATTTCTGGCAAGAATTCTTTCTGTTTTCAGATAGACGGAGCGTACCAGCAAAGTGGTCGATTACCAATTGTATCGCCGTGTGATGGGTGACATGCGCCAGCAGTTTCATCTTTTTTATCGAATTCCTGATCAAAAGGAACGTGGCAAAGTGCGGCCTGAAAATAAGTATCGAGGCGGCATTGAGCTTTTGGATGTCCGACATTGGTCTTCGGAACTTTGGTGAGATCCGGAGTCGTGAATTTTGGGAGTTTTGAGAACAACACAAGTGAGGCAAATACATTCCCAATGGCCTGAGCTGCAAGCCCCTCTCTTAAACAAAGATTTTTTTCAAAATCTGTTTTCCACTGGGTACTACAAAGGCTTCTTAAGGCCGGATCAATGGTCTGTCCATCAAGAGCAGTTGAATTATCTGAATGTTGCCACAAGCGGCGCAGACATTTTGAAACCGAGTAGTAATCGGCCTGTCCTTCGTTTGAGGCCCAAGCTGTTTCTCCATCATAAGACGGTGATCCGCCGAAATGGTGGCCTAGCTCATGACAGACGACGAGCGAAAATCCGTCTCGGGTCATATATTTATGCCGAGCGAGACCGCCAAGAAAAGTCACCCGCCAAATATCAAAGGGTGCTTGTTCGTGCCCGTCTTCATCTTCGTGGCCAAAGCGTTGAGCGAAGGCATTGACGGTGTTATTTTTCCAGCTGCTGTCAAAAGTCAGTTTCCCACCGATGGCCGCGGCCATCGGAATGTAAATATCTGCGAGTTCTTTTTGAACTGCTATAAAGTCAGCTTCAGAAATTCCCGTTGGTGCGAGAGAATTAATCCCAATTTCAAAGTTATTTTCGGGAAGAAAACTTCTTTGGGCAGCAAAAAGAGAAGAAGAAGTGATGAGAAGTGCGATGATCAAAATATTTTTCATTAAAAAAGCTTAAAAAATAAAATACCAAAAGCCTAGTGTTAAAAAAGACAGCGGAATTCCTACTCCCACCATCATGCTCGCTAGGCGGGGTTCAAGCTGGTGGGTGCCCGCGAGGATAGAAGAAGTAATCATCGGCGCCATCGCCGCTTCCATGACGGCGATTTTAAATATCAAAGGCGGTAATCCCAGAAAGCGATACGTGATAAAGATAAGCAGCGGACAGATAATAAGTTTATATCCGAGTCCAATAGACAGGTTGCGACGCTCCAGCCACACGTGTTCCCATTTTAATTGTAGCCCCACAGAAATGAGAGCAATCGGCGTGAGCATCGCCGCGAGTTTTCCTAGGATATCTTTTACCACTCCCGTAGGACCAAAATTGAAAAATCCTAAAATGAGAGAGAGAAAAAAAGCGATGAAAAAAGGGAACATCAGAATTTTTTTAAAGAGAATACTCAAAGGCATTTTTCCATGAGAGTAATGACTGGCAATCAGAACACCGAAGGTTGAGCAAATGAGAAAGGTCCCCGGTTGATCCACCAGAACCGCGTACTGGAGTGCATCTTTTCCAAACAGAGCTTCAATGATGGGAAAACCAACAAAGGATGTGTTACCAAAACCAGCGGTCAGGATCAAGCAACCGATTAAGGACGAAGGCCAATGAAGTTTTTTTCCAAGAAAATTAAATAGAACGTAGGCCAAAGCAAAATAAAGCCAGGGCATGAGACAAAGTGAAATCAGTTTCAAGTTCCAGTCGATGAAAGGAATATTCACCAAGGCCACTGCTGGGAGAATAACATAAAGAATGATTTGGTTTAAAACAATGGGTGCACTCTTGGGGAGAGAAGACAAACGCTGGAGCAACACCCCAATTACGAGACAGAGACCAATCAGGATCAAATTTTCCATAACCATCATTCTACATAAAGCTCACTTTAATTCAAATCCCTTCGGAGGTTCAAAATTTTTAGTTAACATTTTAAATCTTCAATTCAAGGGTTTTATTTTTATCATGACGGTCTTTGAATTGAATCTTTGTCCCAGATGTGGTCACAACCTCAATCGAGAGGACTTCTTCATCCTTCTTCAGACCAAATACCAAGTCGGGATGCAGTTCACCAAATCTGCCAGAGCCAGTGCTCTGAACTTTTATGAGGTCGCGCTTCGAGGTCTTCAAAATAATACTGGCCCCTCTCGCAATCCCACCGGTCGGGGTGCGAAGTCTTATCTTCAACCAGTCGGCCTCGGGCGTGATCGTATAAAGCGTGAGAGGAAATTCAGAACCATCTCCGTGAGTATTCATGATCTCCATACCTGGTTTGCCATCGAGGTCGCCAACCAGCGTTGAGATCCCGTACATATCTGATTCATGTAAAAGAGGAATTGAGAGTGTGAACCATTTTCCATCTGCACTTGCAAACAAGAGATTTTTCCCCCGGATGATGTTTCCATAAAGATCTTCATCTCCATCAAGGTTCAGATCCTGGGCCACGACTGAGTTCACTGCGTACTCTCTCTCCATCGCCGCTGGTGTCACATCAATAAATATACCGTCTCTCCCCTGGCGCATGAGCCTAGAAGGCCCAAAGTGGTTACCGTAAATAAGGTCTGGAAGCTCATCATGATTTTCATCAATGATCGCCGCTCCTCTCGCATCGAAGGTTGCGTCTGAGAGTCCATATTCCATTGCCCTTTCAGTGAATTTACCAGAGCCATCATTGACGAAATAAAAATTCGCTCCATTCTCATTGCCTTGAAAAATATTCGTGCGTCCTGTGATGCCGGGAATTCCGATCACACTTCGGCCCTGCCCCGTAAGATTGAGCCCAATGAGTTCCGAAATGTCTTTAATCATTCCTGCCTCTTCTTCGAGGAATATTGTTTTTCCATTCTCCCCGGAAACGACAAGTCCGAATGTTCCATCTCCTTTGCGATCTATACAGGTCGCAGCGAATCCTTTATCGAGCTCACCAATGAGAGGATCGTTGGCCTTCAAAAGACCAGTCCAGACTCCTTCTTTATATCGGTAGATCTGGCTCGGTGAAGGCTTCGAGGGACTTGGCCTGTTGAGAAAAAGGATTTCGTCGCGCCCATCGTGGTTAAGATCACAGGCGGAAAAGGCGAAATTATTACTATTCACACCTGCCATCTCGAGAGCATTGATTTCGATGAACTTTCCGTCCATGAGTTTTAGGCCCCGGTTCATTCCACCAAAACCGGCGATGAGAATCTCCTCTTCAGGATCATCATCAAGGTTCACAGAGATCACGGCCGCGAAGTCTTGAACCATACGAGTAGGAAGAAGGTTGGAAGCGTCTTTTGCTTCAAAGGTTCCTGGGTAGGAGGGAGTTTTGAAATAGAAAAAAATTCCAGTGACGAGAATTAAACTTAAGCCGATAAAGATGAGTCTGTTTTTCATAACGTCCTTTTAGTTTTCCCGCATCCGGTAGCCAACACCGGTTTCTGTGATGAAGATTTCTGGTTCATCTGGATTATGCTCAAGCTTCTGGCGAAGGTGTCGCATGTAGACGCGAGGATAGGTTGAATCTGAGGGCGTAGACGGTCCCCAGACAGAGCGCAAGATCTGACCGTGAGTGACAACCTTGCCCTGGTTTTTTAAGAGGAAAATGAGGAAAGAATATTCGGTAGCGGTGAGGTGAACGACTTCGCTACCTTTCTTGACGATTCTTCTCTCAAGATCAATCTCGATGTTTTTGATTTTTACGATCGACTCTTCAGTTTTCTTTACCTGAGCTCGTCTGAGACAAACCCGTACTCGCGCACGAAATTCTTCTGCGCGAAAGGGCTTCGTTACATAATCGTCTGCACCGGCATCGAGCACGTCAACGATCGTCGCTGGATCATTTTCAACTGAGAGGACAATCACTGGGACGTCTGACCAAGTCCTAAGGTCCTTCATCACCTCGTGTCCTCGCTTATCAGGAAGGCCCATATCGAGGACAATCAAATCAGGTTTTTCTGCGGCTGCAAAATGGAGGGCCTCTCTTCCGTCACGGGCCTCGACCACTTGATAGGCCTCACCAAGAGTGAGAGTCAGGAGGCGACGAATAGAGGCCTCGTCGTCGACGATGAGTATTTTTGTTTTCATAGGTATTCCTTTGACGGAAGAGTGAAGCGAAAGAGGGCCCCTCCGCCTCTTACGTTTTCTGCGACGAGGGTTCCGTCGTGGAGTTCAACGAAGGCCTTGGCAATCGAGAGCCCCAAACCTGTCCCCCCAGTCTTCTCCGGATGCTTGCGCCAGAATTTCTCAAACACGAGTTCGGGATGAGAACCAAGACCAGGCCCATTGTCTTGGATCAAAATTCTTGCGTGTCTGCCGTCACTTGTGATCGTGACGTCGATCTCAGAATTAGTTGGAGTGTAGATAAGCGCATTTTTAATAACACTATCAATGGCCTGAGCAAGAAGGGGCCCATCCGCAGGAATAATCGCGGGCACTTCTGGAAAATGAAAGTTTACTTTCCTTTCGGCTTTCCCGTCTTTTATCCGTGCCCACACTGAGCGCATGAGTTCCACAAGATCAGTCTCTTGTTTTTTAAGCCTCAACTGACCTGCTTCGATTCTTCCCATATCAAGAAAATTCTGAACCACTTGATTGAGGCGTTGGGTGTTGGAGAGAATCTCGGAAGCCGATTCATTTACCAGAGGATCAATGTTCCCGCTCAAGGTCAGCCCTTCTGCAAAACCCTGAATGGCCGTCAGAGGTGTGCGCATCTCGTGAGAGACAGAGTTCAAAAGTGTGCGATAAATTTTTTCCGATTCTTCTTTGATTTGTTTTTCCTGCAGGAGACGAAAAAGATCGTCACGCCCAAGAGCAAACGAGAGCTGTTGCGAGATGGCCTGGATGAGGGCAAGCCCTTCGGTCCCCGTTTCTTTTAAGTCTTTCGTGTCCACACCCATCACTCCCCAAAGACCGGCCTGATCCATGAGAGGAATATAATGTCCACTCACCCCAGGCAGAGTGTCCGTGTATTTCCCGGAGGACCTGCGATTGAGGTAAGACCATTGCAGGGCCGCCGATTCTTTAAGGTCAGGCTTAAAAGTTCCCTGCACGCGAGCGTCTTCAATTTTTCTTTTCCCTTCCAGCACCCAAACTGAAGCGTCGACATGAAGCTGATCTTTTAATTGCTCAAGTGCCCGGTGGATCGCCTCGGCCCCATCTCTTGCGCCAGCAAGAGTTTTAGTCATACGGTAAAGAGCATCGGTGCGCTCGCCCTGCTTTCTCATGCGTTCTTCAGAGCGACGAAGTCGTCTGGTGAAAGTTCCGAGCATCACGGCGGTCACGAGATAAAGAAGCAGCATGAGCCAGTCTTCACCGAGCGAGATCGCGAAGGTAAAGCGCGGAGGAATGAAAATAAAATTCCACAAGAGTGCTGAGAGCCCGGCAGCAAGGGCGACGGAAAAATGAGTGAGAAGCACGGCCGAGAGACAAAAGGCCAGAGTGTAGATGATCCCGAGTGCGTGATAGGCCACGTAGTCGATGAGAACGAGGTTCACGAGAGTTGCTCCACCGACTACGAGAAGTGAGTTCACCAGCGATGAGGTCTCTGGGATCTTCAGAATTTTCTGAACCCGGCGTGGATAGGATATTTTTTTAAACGTATGCTCTGGTGGTGAGACGACATGGACATCAACGGTGTTGGCGTTATAGATCAGGGCATGGGTTACGTGCGTTTTCCAGAACTGCCACCAGTCACGGTGACGGGGTTTTCCCAGAACGAGTTGAGTTGCCTCTTGCTGCTTTACCGCTCTCATGATGCCTTCGTTGATCTGATCGTCCTGGATCTCGACCACTTCACCACCAAGTTCTCTGACGGTTTCAAGATTTTTTCGAAGGAGGATTTCTTCTTCATCAGACAGAGTTCGAGACGTGCGCACGTAGACGGCCGACCAAGGGCAATTTAGAGCATAGGCATAGCGCCTGGTCCAGCGGATAAGGTACTCAGAAAACGGTGAGGCAAAAACGGCGACAATAAGTCTGTGGTGAGGTCTGGCGCCCAGTGGTTCGCCCTGCAGAGTTTTAAATTCTGAGAGCTCTTGGTCCACTCGCTGGGCCATGAGACGAAGTCCCATTTCGCGGAGAGCGGTGAGATTTCCTTCCTTGAAAAAATTAAGCGCAGCGGCTCCGGCCTTCTCAGCTCCGTAAATTTTTCCCTGCTTCAAGCGCAAGAGAATTTCATCAGGATCCTGATCGATCAGAATAATATCATCAGCTCGGTCGATGATGGTATCGGGTACAATTTCAGAGACGATCACACCCGTGACTTGAGCGACCGTATCGGCGCGGCTTTGGATGTGCTGAACATTCAAGGTCGTGTGGACATCAATCCCCTGGCCCAAGAGTTCTAAGATATCTTGAAAACGTTTTGGGTGGCGTGAGCCGGGGACATTTGTGTGGGCGAGTTCGTCGACTAAAATCACCTGAGGTCTGCGCTTCAAGGCCTCGTCGAGGTCAAACTCTTCCATCACCACGTCCCGGTGACTGAGTTGTTTTCTCGAAAGAACTTCGAGGTCCCCAATTTGCTCGATGGTATCTTTGCGGCCGTGGGTTTCAACGTAACCCACGACGACGTCTTGCTTTTGCTCGCGCAGCTGGTGCGCGTTTTTTAACATGGCATAGGTCTTCCCGACTCCGGCCACCATGCCGAGATAAATCCTGAGCCTGCCTTCGTTCTCCCGTCGCTCGTGGGCCTTGAGGCCCTTCAAGATCTGGTCGGGTGAGTACATTCTATTCCTCTGAAAGATCCCGGTTTAATTTTAAAACATTCACGCGAGGCTGTCCCCAAATTCCCCACGTCTGATCTTCAATGTGGGTCAGTATGATTTGTGTCAATTTGGCCTCATCCATCCCTCTCGCCTTCGCGACTCGAGGTAACTGTGCCAAAGCACTCTTTGGAGTGATGTGCGGGTCAAGGCCCGAACCAGACGCGCTCCAGTAATCGAGGTCAGCGTTCGGAAATTCGGCCTGTCTCTTTTCTCTTTTTTCCTTGGCCTCAAGGTGAGTCACCCCGGCCTGAGAGGCAGAGCTTGAGACCGTCGCATAGTCGCCCGCAGAAGGCCTTTCATGAAAAAATGAATCTTGTGTAAATTTCTGAGCAAGAAGTTCAGAACCAATGATGGATCCATTTTTTTTCAGAAGAGAGCCAGAGCTTTTTTGGGAAAACAAGGTTCGACCAACGAGCGTTACCCCTAGAGGATAAAGGACCCCGGTCAAAAAAGTCAGAATAAAAAATAAGCGAATGAGACCCATAAATCCTCCTACACGAGACCAAGGAAAGTTAATCCTCGGTCAATCATCCAAATCCCAATGAAAGGCACAATAATTCCGCCAAGCCCGTAGATGACGAGATTGCGAGAGAGAACATCTTTGGCACTTTGTGGCCGGTACTCGAGTCCCTTCAAGGCCAGTGGGATCAAGGCTACAATGACCAGAGCATTGAAAATCACGGCCGACAAAATCGCACTCTCTGGAGAGTGAAGCCCCATGATATCGAGCGAAGTTAAAACACCCTTGCCTTTTACGAGATAGATTCCCGTAAAGATCGCCGGAAGAATGGCAAAATATTTTGCGATGTCGTTGGCGATGGAAAAAGTGGTCAGTGCTCCGCGGGTCATCAGAAGCTGCTTTCCTGTTTCTACGACTTCAATGAGCTTCGTTGGATTTGAATCAAGATCCACCATGTTTCCGGCCTCCCGGGCCGCTTGAGTTCCGGTGTTCATCGCGACTCCAACATCAGCTTGTGCTAGGGCCGGAGCATCGTTGGTTCCGTCTCCCACCATCGCGACCATGTGACCATTCGCCTGTTCAAGCCGGATCCGTGCGAGTTTAGATTCTGGAGTCGCCTCCGCCATAAAATCATCCACCCCAGCTTCGGCGGCAATCGCGGCGGCAGTTAGTGGATTATCACCAGTGATCATGATGGTTTTTATCCCCATTTTTCGAAGCTGCATGAAGCGCTCTTTGATGCCCGATTTAACGATGTCTTTGAGCTGGATCACGCCAAGAACTTTTCCATCTTCGGCCACCACGAGCGGTGTTCCACCTTGCTGAGCGATCTCTCGAACTTTCGATCTCACCGAGTCAGGAAATTTTCCTCCGTGGGCGACAACGAACTTTTCAACCGAGTCCGTCGCCCCTTTTCGAAGCATGCGAACCTTCCCGTCTTGATTGAGGTCAAGCCCACTCATCCGCGTTTCAGCGCTGAAAGGAATAAAGTGAAGTGATGCGCCTTCAAGATTCGCCACAATCTTAAACTTAATTTCTGCTAACTGAACAATCGATCTTCCTTCGGGTGTTTCATCTGAAGCGGAACAAAAGTGAGCGGCCTGTGCCAGATCATCCTCCTTGACTCCGTCTGCCGGATGAAACGCAGTCGCTTGTCGATTTCCCAGAGTGATCGTGCCCGTTTTATCCAAGAGGAGAACATCTACGTCCCCTGCCGCTTCAACTGCTTTACCGGATTTGGCGACAACGTTTTTTCGAAGGAGCCTCTCCATGCCGCTGATGCCGATCGCAGATAAAAGTCCTCCAATGGTAGTCGGAATTAAACAGACCAACAGAGAGATCATGACGGGCACCGAGTAAGCGTCTCGCACGGCCTGATCAGGAGTGCTGTAGTTGATGAAACTCTTGAGAGTGATGACCGCGAGAAAGAAGACCGCGGTGAGTGCGATCAGCAAAAGATTCAAGGCAACTTCATTGGGAGTCTTCTGCCGAGTCGCTCCTTCAATCAGGTTAATTAATTTATCCATATAAGATTCACCTGCCTCAGCGGTTACCTTCACGACAATCCGGTCTGAGATAACTTTTGTCCCCGCCGTGACAGCAGACCTATCACCGCCGGATTCACGAATCACAGGTGCCGATTCTCCCGTGATGGCACTCTCATCAACAGAAGCAATTCCTTCGACCACTTCTCCGTCGGCGGAGATCATGTCGCCTGTGATACAGACGTACTTATCGCCTTTATGGAGCGTCGTCGCTAGGACGAGGTCCTCTTTTCCGTTCACGATTTTTTTTGCCATGAGATTTTGCTTGGCATTCTTGAGAGCAGCGGCCTGGGCCTTTCCCTTGCCCTCGGCCAGGGCCTCGGCGAAGTTGGCAAAGATCACCGTAAACCAGAGCCAGATCATGATCTGGAGATTGAACCCACTAAAGTGTTTGGTGGTCAGATCGTGAATCACGATAACTGAAGTCGTGATCGCACCAAGATAAACCACGAACATGACAGGACTTTGAAGCTGCACTTTGGGAGTGAGCTTCTTCAAGCTATCGAGAGTCGCAGTTCGTACATCTTGAAAATTAAATAAAGGCTTCTCATTTTTTTTCATAAATTTTTCCTAAAGGTATTGGCCCGCCATCATCAGAAACTGTTCCGCGATCGGCCCCAGAGCAAGGAGCGGGAAAAAAGTCAGGGCCCCAAAAATAATCACGACGCCGGTCAGGAGAAGAGGAAAGAGCCAGCCATCAGTGGGGAAAGTTCCCGAGCTCTGAGGGATGATTTTTTTTCCTCCGAGGTTGCCTGCGATGAGCACGATCGGAATGATCACCACAAAGCGGCCGATCAGCATACAAACTCCAAAGATTATATTGATCGTTGGAGTATTGGCATTGAATCCTCCGTAGGCCGATCCATTGTTACCAAGGACAGATGCAAAGTTATAAAGAAGCTCAGAGAGTCCATGGGGTCCTTTGTGAGACAGGGAACTTGTCCCCCACTCCATCATGGAAGCCAGGCTCACTCCGACCAGAACGAGAGCACTTGGTACGAGAATGGCAATCAAGGCAAGCTTCACTTCAGATGCCTCAATTTTTTTACCCAACCACTCTGGCGAGCGACCTACCATCAACCCCGCAAGGAACAACGTGATGATCACGTAAAGGGCCATTCCATAAAGTCCTGCGCCCACGCCGCCTAAAACAACTTCTCCGGTGAGCATTTGAAAAATATAAGCAAGGCCAGAGAGAGGAGTCATCGACGAGTGCATGGCGTTCACAGAGCCGTTTGAGGCCGCTGTTGTGGCCGCACCCCAAAGGGCCGATTCGGTTAGGCCGAAACGAACTTCTTTTCCTTCCATAGTGGGCCACATATTTTCCGAACAAACGGAGAGCAGAACCAGCGGAATAAAAATCATGAGCATGCTCGCCAGAATCGCATAACCTTCTTTTGGTCGCTTTAAGAGTTTTCCGAAGGCAATAACCTGTGCCACCGGGATCAAAAGAATCGCGAGGGTCTGGAAAAAATTTGAAAGCGGAGTTGGGTTTTCAAATGGGTGAGCGGAGTTCACGCCAAAGAAGCCGCCTCCATTCGTACCGAGTTGCTTGATCGCAACCTGCGAAGCCGCGGGCCCTAAAGGAATGACTTGTTTTAGGCCTTCAAGAGTTAAAATTTCCGGGAAGGCATCGAAGCTCTGCACCACTCCCTGGCCAATGAGAAAGATCGCGAACAAAAAAGACAATGGAATAAAGAGATAAACAATCCCTCTCACCAGATCCACCGCAAAGTTCCCTACTTTGTTATCTTCCTTACGCGAGAGACCCCGAGCAAGAACCGCCACAATGCTCAGTCCGGTCGCCGAACTAAGAAAATTTTGGGACGTGAGCCCAATCATTTGAGAAAAGTTTGAGAGACTTGCTTCCCCACTGTAGGCCTGCCAATTTGTATTGGTCATGAAACTCACGGCCGTATTAAACGCCAGAGGAAAACCCAGTCCTGAAAAATTCATCGGATTGAGTGGAAGAAACCCCTGCGTAAGTAAAACAAGCAAAAGAAAGACAAACCCTACGAGATTAAAGATCAAAAGGTCTCTTAAATAAAATTTCGCCTTCTGTTCGTTCTGATTCAGCATCGCAAGCTTTAAGATTATTTTTTCAACGGGCGAGAGCCACTTCAAAAATGAGGGAATCTCCCCACTCAAAATTTTGGCGTTCATTCCACCGAGCGGGAATGCGAGAATAAAAAGTGCGGAGAAAAAGATGACGAGAGTGAGCACATCATGACGTGGCATGGGATCTCCTTTTTTATGAGTGTCCTCTTGCCTAGATTAAAACGGCGTTAAAACCGGAGGTTTGCATGTTAAAACGGTGTTAAAAGGTAGGTTTTTGATACCGTTTTAATAACTTTTCGAGAAAACTTCTTCCTGCGTTTAAATCACAAGGAGTTTTATGAGAAAAATAAGTTTGCTTGCGTTGCCCTTGCTTTTAGCAAGCCCAAGCAGTTGGTCGGTGGAAGAGGTCGACAAGAAAACGGAGGAGGAAGAAATCGTCAACATCACTCCCAACGTCGCCTTCGCTAATCATGACTACACTTGGCTCAATGGAAATAGCCGTCAGAAGAACTTTCCTCTCGCCGGGAAAATTATCAATGGACAGTTCAACCTCGACACCAATTATGTCTACGACTTCGCAAGGCCTAAAGATCACACATTGGTCGGCTCAACGAACTCAGGTCGAACGAGTGAGTTTCAAGTCCAACAAATCGGGATCGGCGGAGATTTCTATCATCAACGCATCCGTGGACGAATCATGTCTCAGTTCGGAATGTACTCCACCATGACACCCAGAAACGATGCTTCACCTTCTCGCGGTCAATGGAATCTCGCAGATGCTTACCGCTATTTTTCAGAGGCCTATGGTGGGTATCAGCTCACTGAAGATGTGAGTGTCGACGTGGGTATCTTTATGTCTTACATCGGACTTTGCAGTTACTACAATTATGAGAACTGGGTTTATCAGATGTCTTACGTCTCTGCCAACACACCGTGGTTCTTTAACGGTGCAAGAATCAATCACCGCGTGAGCGAAAACACCGCGATCGAATACTGGCTTATCAATGGCTGGCAGTCATACAGCCAGTATAACGAGATGCCGGGCCTTGGGATTAAGGTTCAGCACCGTCCGAATGGAGATTGGTCTCTCATCACCAATGATTATTTTGGGGCGGATACGTTGAATCAACCCGGAAGACAAAGAATGCACTCCGATAATAGCCTGCAATGGAAATACTGGGAAAAATCTAACTCCAAAATCAGCCGGTCTGCTTTATCCCTAACGGTGGATGCAGGTTGTGAATCAGGAGGCGGAGTCAGCTGCGGCAAACAGAATTTTTTAGGATTCATGTTTTATAACCGCCTGTGGTTCGGGCAAAAACATGCCATGACTTTGGGAGGAGGTGCCATGAATAATCCTGGCCGCTACCTAACTCTCAATCCTCCAATTAACGGTCAGACAGCATCTTCGGATAATCATTATTTTTCGGCGAATCCAGGTGACAGATTTAGCGCGTGGGATACTTCGGTAACATTTGATTACATGCCATCGGAACTCATCACATTTAGATCTGAGCTCAATCACCGCGAGGCGAGTGTGCCTTATTTCGCTGGCCGTGGGGGCATCACTCCTCAGGGAGGAAATCAAGGGCTGCCAGGATCCTCGGTGGCCGGATTTCAACCAGACTTGAGAAGAAGAGAAGAGCGCATCACCCTTTCCATGATGATCCGTTTGTAATTATTAGTTCTAGAAAAGAAGACTTTTTAAAGGAGCGGAGATAGCATTAAACGATGTTTATCTTCGCTCTTTTTATCCCCTTTTGTCTTTTTGCTGCAGAATCTGAGGCGATAAAATACGATGCCTTCTTAGATACTTATTATGCGTACGATACCAATCGCCCTAAAAATAACGAGCGTCAGTTCACAACTCAACCCGAGCGCCACAACGAACCAAGCATAAACCTCGCTCATGTCGGCGCCTCTCTCCAAACAGCAGGAACACGCGGTCGTTTAGCGTTCCAAGCGGGAAACTCGGTTGAAAAGAATACCGCAAACTACGTTGATGAAAAGAACTGGGCCCGCTATATCCAAGAATCATACATCGGAAAAAAAATTGGTGAGAAGACATGGATCGATGCCGGAATATTCTTAGGTAACATCGGAGCCGAAAGCTGGATCTCGAAAGATAACTATACCTACACCCGTGCCCTCAACCTCGATTACGTGCCCTACTACTCGGCCGGACTTCGCCTCGAGCACAATTTAACTGATCGTGAGGTCATTCAACTTCAAGTCCTCAATGGTTGGCAGAACATGAATGAGAACAATCATGCCAAGGCCCTGGGCATGCAATATAAAAAGTTCGTAAACGAGAAGACCACATTCACTTACAATAATTTTTTTGGGGATGAAGCCATCGTGAGCCGTCTCAATCGCTTCCGTGCCTATCATAATTTCATACTAAAATATGAAGCTTCAAAAGTATGGCAGTATCTTGCTGCTTTTGATCTGGGTCACCAGGCACAGCAAAAAAATAATGGAGTCGATGTCTGGTATGCGGCGACTCTAACAGTGAGAAGAGTTCTGACCGAAACACGTGCGATCGCGACCCGCTTTGAACACTATAATGATTCTCATCAGGCCAACGTCGTGACTCGCTCTCAACATGGCTTCAATGTCCTTGGGGCCTCAACGAACTTCGATCAAAAATTTGGCGAGAAGATTTTGTGGAGATCCGAGGTCAGAGGGTTTTATTCAAGAGATAAGGTCTATCCGGGATCCACTTTGAATCGTAACCGTTGGGATGGGATCTTTGTGACGTCTCTTGCGTTGTCGATGTGATTGGTGTGGACACTCTTACGCATCCACACCGCTATTCTTAATTATTTCGATTGATATTATTCAAATCCTCAAAAGCACCTTTCAAACGGGCGATGAATTGTTCTTCCCCCTTTCTCAACCATACTCTTGGATCGTAGTATTTCTTATTGGGAGACTCAGCACCTTCCGGATTTCCGAGCTGCCCTTGAAGGTAGGCCTTCTTACCTTCGTAGAAATCTTTAACCCCTTCCCAAAACGCCCACTGCATATCCGTATCGATATTCATCTTGATTACACCGTAATCAATCGCCTCGCGGATTTCTGATTGAAGTGAACCCGATCCTCCGTGAAAAACAAAATTCACGGGCTTGTTTCCCGTCGCAAATTTCTTCTGCACAAATTCTTGTGAGTTATAAAGAATGATCGGCGAAAGTTTCACGTTCCCCGGTTTATACACTCCGTGAACATTTCCAAAAGAAGCTGCAACCGAAAAGTTTTTCCCCACTTCGCGCAAATGAGAAAAGGCATAGGCCACATCTTCCGGCTGAGTATAAAGTTTTGCATTATCGACGTGAGAGTTATCCACTCCGTCTTCTTCCCCGCCCGTTACCCCAAGCTCAATTTCAATTCCGGTTTCCATCGCATTCATGCGCTTGAAATACTTTTGTGATATTTCAATGTTCTCTTCAAGCGACTCTTCCGAGAGATCTAGCATATGCGAAGAGAATAAAGGTTTTTTATGAGTCTTATAATTTTCTTCTCCAGCAGCAAGCATGTGATCAATCCACGGAAGAAGTTTTTTTGCGGCGTGATCGGTGTGAACGATCACGGGAACTCCGTAGTGCTCGGCCAACATGTGAATGTGTCTTGCTCCAGAGATCGCTCCCAGAGCTGCGGCCTTATCATTTTCTAGCTTAAGACCTTTCCCTGCATAAAATTGTCCCCCACCATTTGAGAACTGAATAATCACTGGCGAATTTACGGACTTCGCCGTTTCCATCACAGCGTTAACAGTACTTGTCCCTGTGACATTAACCGCAGGAAGAGCGAACTTATTTTCTTTGGCGTGTTGGTAGAGATCCATGAGGGCCTGTCCATACACGATACCTGGTTTAAATTTCATGCGAGTTATCCTTTGTTCTAGTCTGAAGAATTGTATTAAAATGAGTGAAACTTGAAAAGGAATTGGCCATGAGTCTCACCCGAAATCAGCTCTTAGAGTATTTCAATCAGCTTATGACGCCTGCCCTCTTTGAAGACTACGCGCCCAATGGTCTTCAGATCGAGGGAAAAACCACTCTTAAAAAAGTTGCCTTTGCCGTTTCGGCGACTCAAAGTTCTTTGAACGACGCCATAGCATGGGGTGCAGACGCTCTTGTGGTTCATCACGGCGTTTTCTGGAAGTACCAGGGCGCCAAAACCATCACAGGTGCTTGGGGTGAGAGAGTCAAGCTTACCATCAAAAACGACCTCAATCTTTTTGCCTATCACCTTCCCTTAGATGCTCACCCAGAAATTGGAAATGCTGTGGCCCTGGCCAATGTTCTAGGTCTCACTTCCCTCACTCCTTTTGCGGTCGTTAAACGTCAACCCATGGGGACAAAGGGAAAGTTCACTCAACCTCTATCAGCTCGCGATTTCAAATTGAAATGCGAAGCCGTTTTAAAGCATCCGGTGATCCTCGCCTCTCACGATGAAAATGCGATGATCAGCTCATTAGGGATCATCACCGGTGGGGCCAACAACGATTGGGTCAAAGCACTTGATGATGGACTCGATGCTTATCTGACGGGTGAGATTTCAGAATATAACTGGCATGATGCTCGGGAGGCGCGGGTACATTACTTTGCTGGAGGACACCACGCCACAGAACGATTTGGGATTCAGGCCTTGATGGAAAAAATGAGAACTGATCTAAAATTGGAAACTAAGTTTTTTGATTCGGAGAACCCAGCATGAAAACATTCGCTCTGTTGGCTTACATTAATGGCCGTCATTCCTGAATGTCCGAAGAAGAAAAGATAAAATCTTACGAGACTACTTTAGCTTTCTGAAAGACACGGACGAGAAGAGCAACTCCAACGACAACAAAAGCAAGTGAGAGCCACTGCCCCATATTCACAGCATCGGTGAGCACAATCTGAGACTGCTCATCTTTTAAGTATTCAATAAAAAATCTGAACGTAAAACTCAAGATGATCGCAATCGAAAGATTCGTTCCCTGTGGCCACTTCGTAAGTTTAAATTTCGCCCCTAACATCAGAATCGCCGCGATCGAAAAATATCCAATCGATTCATAAAGCTGAACCGGATGCCTTGGAATCATATCTATTCGGCTAAAGATTACACTGATCGGACCGCTCGTCGGATTTCCAAGGATCTCAGAATTAAAAAAATTACCAAGACGGATGAGTCCGCCAACAAATAAACAAGGCCCCGCGATCACATCCATGATCCACAAATAATTTAAGCCTTTATTTTTTTTGAAAAAGATCCAAGTCGCAACAAGGACTCCGGCGTATCCACCGTGACTAGCAAGTCCACCTTCCCATACTTTGAGAATCTCAAGAGGATGAGAAAGATAGTACTCAGGCTCATAAAAAAAGCAGTGAGCAAGGCGAGAGCCGATAAGCATGCCGATCACTAAATGGGTTGTTAAACTCGATACTGCTTCAGGATCTTTTCCGTGCTTTTTAAAGATCCCCTTTACGTAGAGATCCATCGAAAAAAAACCCATGACGAACATGAGGCTATAGTAGCGGAGCTGAAAAGGTCCAAGATTAAAGATGACAGGATCGACGTTCCAAATCACGAGTTACTTTTTAATGAGGAAGTACTGTTCGCCCAGTTCGTCCGTATTATAGGCCATGAGTTCGGCCATGCGACCGTACCCAGCGTACAGATCACAGCGAGCATTTCCGCGAATCGCCCCACCAGTATCCTGCGCTATGAAGAAACGTGCAAATGGAACTTTGGTTAATTTACCGTCATCATCCAAAGTTGGTCTGACGGTCTTGATAAAGTTGATAAGCCCAGTCGTTTTATAGATGCGAACGTCGAGGGCAAGGGAGCGCCCTTCAGTCAAAGGAATATTATCGAGCCCAACCGGCTCGTCTTCAGTCACTTTAAAGTAAATGTAAGAGGGAGAAGATCCATAGATCTCTTCTTGCTTATCTGGATTCTCATCTAAAAACTTTCTCTGGGCGGGGATGCTCGTATCGGTAGTGAGATAACCCTTCTCCACCATGTAATGATAAATCATCTGGAAAGAGCGGCTGTTTTTCCCAGCGTAGCTTAAGTATTTATACTCAAACGATCCATTGGCATTGAAAACCTTGATTCTTCCCCCACCCTGAACGTGAAAGAGATAAAGATCATAGAAAGAATCTTCGACCCAAAAAAGTTCGTAGCCCTTCCCTTCAAGAATCCCGTGAAAATCAATGTCCACGCGTGAGTAGTTTTGATCGGCGACATCATCAGGCATTTTATAAATCGGATGATTGAAACGAGCGGTTTTCACCAACGAACCAGAGAGATCCGGAGAGTAGTACGACGTAAAGTGAGTCGCACCAGTCACTCGACCTTTATCGAGACGAACTGGCATAGGCCGGTAGATCGTAAAATTTGAATTTAAATTAGCGTTGAATTCGTTCAAACATTTTTCGCGAGGATTGCGTTTAATACAGTCCTTCGAAGTTGTTGCGAGTTCTTTGAGGGCCAGCAATGATTCTTTCAGAACTGACTTTGGATAGTTTGTTTTTCCAAACTTAATTGTGCCTTGAAGGCCATTAGCATCGTAGGCCACAATTTGCCGATCAATCGCTAAATCAAGACCCGTAAAATCCATATCATCAGAAAAATTAATCGAAGCATCGACCTTTATGGTCGGGGTCACCTCGGCCCATGCCGATAAAGAAAATAGGGCGATCAAAAAAATGAGTGTCTTCATGACATCACTCCAATTAAAAACTTATGTTCAGATTAGGTTAAAATTGGATGACTATGACTGTCAAAGGTATTTTGTCCCAAGGGCTTACCCATGAAAAGAATGCCATTGCCGCTATACTCGCGAGTCTCCTCAAAGAGGTATCCATTCTTGCGATAAAAAGAGGAATTACGAGAGGATGGAGAGGTCATCAAGTGAACTCCTGCTACTCCCTTTTTTGATAGCAGATTTTCAAATTCTATCAAAAGCTTACTTCCTATCCCCAGGCCCCGAGAATCCTTATGAAGATTGATGTGAAGGTGGGCCGGGAAACGTTCAAAGAGGTCGCTAAAAATCTCGAGATGAGGCTGCAAAACTCGAACCTCACCCTCGTTTTTTTCCATGCCCAAGATGTAGCCCAAAATCTTATCCGACTTTGCCACAAGTGCGAGCTCTGGGGCCTCCTCAAGATAAAGCCCCACATATTTTCTGTAAAAAATATCTCTCTCTGCTTCGTCTTTAAAATCTTTGCGTGCAGAACTCTCAAAAAAAATCTCTCGAAGTTCTGGAACATCTTTTTTTTCTACTCTTGAAATTATAACCGCTGACATAAATTCCAGACCTGATAGCGAGCACGTAGTGGAGGATCGATGTGACGGACATCTTTCACAGCTTCAAACCGGTAGAGATGAATCCAAGCAGGCAAATATTCTTCAATCAATTTTAAAAGAGGAAGAGTCGAATCCTTACCCAGAAGCTGGCCCGTGGTGAAATACCAATTGAAGAGAAGATCAAACTCGGCATCTTTTAAAATGATCTCAAAATCACCTTGAAATTTTTCCGGTAGAATATTTTTAAACACCAGGGAAGCCTCACTCCAGCGGATAAGTCTCTTAAGACTCTCACTGCCGACATTAAAGTAAGTCGTCCACTTAACGGCATCAAAACCAGTCCATGCAAGAGCGAGAACCCATCCCTCTTGTTTTTCAGGATTTGGTAAAACTTTTTCTAACTCTCTCCATTTTTCTTCGGAGATATCCTGAATCGGCAACGATAAGTCTGTGCGTGAGTCTAAAAGTGAACGATACATCTTTAATGGATTTTTGGATTTAAGCATCTCTTCCCAAAGATAATGAGAATTAAAGTTCACTGGCATTGTAGCAAGTGTGGCCTGGAGTTCAGGACTTAATTTAAAGCCAAATTTAAGAGCGAAGCGGTATGCTCGCAAAAACCGAACCGGATCTTTCTCAAAGTCAGCACCGCAGGCCACGAGTTGTTTTTCTTTTAGATGTTGTATCCCATTTAAGGGATCAATGAGTTCAAATTTTTCATCTTGATACCTCAGACCGATCGCATTGATCGTGAAATCTCTTCTTGCCGCTGCTCGTTCAGGAGCAAGCTTATAATCAAACTCAGCAGTAAAATTCTTATGCCCGTACAGTTCCCAGTCCGCTAAAAAGATCTCTTTTCTAGGGGGAGAAAACTCAAAATGAAAGTCTCTAACTTCTAACCGAATAATCTCAAAAGGAAGATAAGTCACTCGCCCAATTTGTGAAAGAGCGCGGCCTAAATCTTTCCAATAGTCCCGGTTAAAAACAAGAGTTCCGTGAGCAAGTTCAATATCCCAATCACGGCTTACAATACCAAAGAGATAAAAATCTCTGACCACTCCCCCAATCACCGTGGGAACAAAGCCAAACGAGCGAAGCTCTTTAAGAACTAAAGCAAAGGCAGGTGGAGCAGAATTAAAAAATTTTTTAGAATCAAAACTCACTACAGCTCCTTAGCTGCTTCGAGGAGAAACTTATAGAGTTCTTTAATCTTGTAACTCGCGGCCTCATCAGGATGATAAGCAAAAGATACTTTATTACTAAAAACTTCGAACTCCTTGCCCACCGTTTTAAGTTTTTGCTTAAAGTGAGAGCGGCGAAGAACGTGAGTGGGCACGACGGCTATACCTAGACCTTCGTTCACGGCTTGAAGCATTTGGCCGAAGGAGTTTACCACGAGACGAGGTTTCACGTTCCGAGGAACGGCTCCAAACTTTCCTTTGCACCAACGGTAAAAGTTAGGATCGTTATTTTCATAAAAGATCACGGGGTAATTCATCAGATCCTTCAGATCTGTTTTGGCCGTGATTTTATATTTCTCAGAGAACACGAGAGTTGTGTACTCAGAGTGAAGATCCTTCTTATCCGCGAACGCCGGCACGAGATGCTCCGGCAGAATTAAGCAGTCGATCTCATGCTGTTCAAATTTTTTAATAACGTTCTCAGGAAAATCCATCGAGAGTCTTACTTCGATATCGGGATAGGTCGTGAGGAAGTCGAGCATGCGTGAAGAGAGCCAGGTTTTACCGAGTCCGTATAATGATCCCAAATGAAGCTTGCCTTTGATCTCATGGTTTTCAAGTTGGATTTGCTCGATGGTTTCATCGATCCGCTTCATGTATTGCTTCGCCACTCGGGCGAGGCGATGCCCATTTTCAGTCAAGGCCACCGACTTACCCTGACGGGCGAGTAAAGGAAATCCAACCTTACCTTCGAGGTTTTTCAGTGCCTGAGAGACCGCACTCTGGGTGACGTTGAGCTCTTCGGCCGCTTTTGAGATGTTCTCATTGTGGGAGAGGGCCACCAAAACCTGGAGCATAGAGGTTTCAAGCATAGAATTCGCCTAGTGTTATGTATAAGTAAAACTAATACGTTTATTTTGGAGATTCGGCAAGTATTAAAGGGAGGACAAATTACACCACCAAGGCGAAGAATTAATATAGAGAGGTTGGCGCTAAAACTTTATTTCCGTGACTGAAATTTTCCAAAATCATAGACTCTGCGCATGGCAATTCCTCGAAGCAACTCAGATTTTGAAATGCTAATTGCTGACTTTGAAAGCGGCGAGCTTTTAAAATCAGATTGGCACCACTCAGAACATGTCGCAGTAGCGACTTGGTATTTACTAAAGCTGCCAGAGGTTGAAGCGATAAAGGCAGTCACTCATGGCATTCAAAATCTCAATCGACATCATGGTATTTTACAAACACCGACATCTGGTTACCATGAAACCTGGACGATCTTCTTAGTTAAGATACTGAGTAAATTCTTAAATGCTCTGGATTCAAACCTTTTAACTGTTGATAAGACGAATGAGGCGATTCATTATCTAAAAGATTTCAAAGCACTTACTCTCGGATATTATT
>JBBQGK010000038.1:0-31603 GCA_038322885.1 Bacteriovoracales bacterium
GGCATTGAAAAAGATTAAGTCTTAATCTTTTCGAGAAGTTTTTTGAGCGAGGTCTTTTTCCCGTCCCACCTGAGAGCTTGAAGGCCGGTTTCTTTTTCGAAGCGGTGAACAAGCTCTATACGTCTTTTTTTGAGTCCCCGATAATTCTTAATCTGAAACAATAATTTCTTTGAGTGGAGCAAGTCTCGAATGGCCATTCGTTTAAACTCAACAAGTGGTCTTTCATCGATCACAACGAGTCTCGGAGCATGAGATATGAGAATGTCGACAAGCTTACTTGCATGCCCTTCAATAACCCAGTCCTTTTGGACAATTTGCTCGCGGATCGCGAGACGAAACTTTTCGAGAGGTAATTCTTTTTTTTTATTCCAAAAAAAATCATCGGCGTTGATGAGATTCAAGTGAAGTTGATCGGCTAGATATTTAGCGAGCCAAGTTTTTCCAGAGGCCGGTGCCCCTACGATAAGAAGTTTCATATTCCCCATCATCTTACTTTTTTGCCCCGTCATCAATCAACATCGCCATGAAATAGACCTAAAAAACTAAGTTCGGATGGTATGGTCCTTGCATCAAGGTTACTGATCTTTCAAGGAGGACGTTATGAAGAGAGTGAAAGCTTTGAAGTTTTTGATTTGTTTTCTATTTGTCGTCGGATCGGCCTTAAGCCGCGCTGACGAAGCAAAACCCAAAACACTTCCACATCCAGAACCAGTCGTGAACGCAGATCAATATCGCTTTAGTTTTGGTTTCTTGGGAGGTGTTAACATTCCAGAGGGAAACAAGTCTACAACTCCAGAGATAGGAATGGATTTTGGTTTTCAGCCTTATATTCCCTATAGTGCGGGGGTTGAGCTCACCACCTCGAATTTTGGTGGCAAGGGTCTTCAGAAACGAACAACTTTCTTACTCAAATCGAGTTACAACTTCGGTGGAGACATTCCAGTGATCAGGTACAGTTATGTCGGTCTCGGCATCGGACCTACTTTCTTATATACGGGAACAGAACTGGCCGTCGCTCCACTTATGGGATTTGATATCCCTCTGCAAGGAGAGACTCATCATCAGGAATGGAGTTTGGGTTTCTACGCAAAGTATTTAATGGTCACAACAAATGATCCGGATTCTTTAATCTTACTTGGTTCGCTGAAGTATTGGTTTTAAGTCTACTGATCTTTGATTCCAGAAGAAATCACGCGGTAATGTGGCACCTCTCCTTGCGAGCAAGCAGCTTGTTCCAAGGAGCGTGCGATCGATTTACCAGGCTCAGTGACGTGTTGAATAACTCGTGCCACGTGTCTCTGCACCACACAGCTCTTGTACCAGGCCTGTGAGTTGAGTGTTCCATTCTGGCCCACAAAGATAACCCGGCGGTTACTCTCTTTTACTTTTCCACCCCAGTGTAGGGCCTCTATCAAATCAAGAGGGGAGAGCTCGGGAAAATTATTATGCTGAATCTGGAAGTAATGTTCTAGGAGCTGCGTTTGTCTGGGACCGGCATTATAAGCCGCGACTGCGAGTAACCATCCTGTATGAAGTGGATAAAACTTCGTAGGGTATGGATCCTTGCACGATCGATTAAAAGTTTCTCTCGTCGTATACGTTTGCTGAAATTTGAGTGCGTTTGGAACATATAAGTTGAACAGACTCTTGAGTGTTTGTGCTTTAAATGGGATCGATAGAGAAATGTCCTGGCAGTTCTTAAGAAATGATGTCACCGCCATAAAGCGTGTAGTCTGAATCTCGGTTGAGGCCGCAGGCCATTTACCTTGAATTTGATCTATTGTGATTCCCGCAAAATCGGTCGAAGTCATCTTATAATCCGGGCGCGTTCCTAATCGACTTAAAGCAATTTCATAAAATGGTGCCAAGAGGGAGGGACTTAAATCTCCACAACCCATCTCTCCTAATTGAGGCCAGCCTAATCGTTCTCTATCCGCACCTGAAACTAAAGAAATCCCACCACACCATTCTTGAATATTGAGTTGAGCGATCCCACAAGAATAATTTCCTCCATCCGGCGCAACGCCGAGGCTAGCAAGAAGAGATTCTTGAGTCAGTGCTCCGATCAAAATTTGAGGAGGAATTTGATACTTTTTACTCGCGTTTAAAATACTTTGCAGTTTGAGAGGAACATCTTTTCCGCCGTCCACGGTCATCCAAGAAAGTTCAGCCTGGAGGGGAGTGAACGAACCAGGTCTTTTTGTTTCACGATTAAGGAGCTCCTGGGCGCGACAAAGATTCAGATCACTGAAGTGTTTATGGGTCCATTCAAATTTTTCATCAGCACTCATGCCATCAGGAAAATCGATCGATGGGTTTTTTACGTGAGTCAGATCAAGGCAAGCGATATTTTGTGGAAGAATTTCCTCCGGGCAAAGCACCGCAGGATTGTCCCACTGTGCTTGTACTGAGAAAGAAATAAAGACCAAAAGAGAAAAAGTGATTTTCATGACTAGAAACTAGATGATTTTCTGTGGTTTAGAAACAGGATTTTGCGCTATGAACCCCAACCTACATACCAAAAGGCCATAGAGTAAATAAGCACAAATCCGACGACCATAAGGTCGCTCAGGTTACCCAGTAGACCGGCCTCTTTATACTTTTGTGGAAAGACATCTAAGATCAAGTTCTTAGCGTACAAACCTAGAATAATGGACGCAAAAAAGCCGAGTAGGCCCAAGGTTCCAAAGGCGATCCACCAATTAAAACTATTGCGAAAATCCAGCTGATGATTTGAAATGGGCCTCGGTTGAAGGATCACTGGGGCCTGTCGTGTATCTCGAACCTGAGGAAGTTCCACTTTGACCGGAGCGTAGAGGCGATCAAAATCTTCTTGGGAAATCTCTCCTCGCTTTAATTTTTCCTTACCGCGGCTATACGTTGTGACCGGGATAAAATGTTTACTTCCTGGAGTGAGAGAATTTAAGGGCTGGAGTTGAATGTTTCCCCATACCTTAATCGACTCACCCACCAGGTATTTATTTTCTGAAAGTGTCTTGTTCCATTTTAGATCAAAGGCTGCTCGCGAAAATGAAAGATTGAATTTCACAAAACGGTGATCGTAACCCCAGGAATCTTTTTGAGGCCCAGAGAGTTCGATCGTCACATCTTGAGGAAGAGATTTTCCGTGCAACGTGAGCTTACCGTGAACAATTGAGTTTTTCTCGATGGATGTTGAAGAAAAAAGAATTTCTGGGAACTTCTTTGTGCTCAGAAAGTCTGCAGCTTTGAGGTGGCCGTCGCGCAGGGTATTTTCCGTATTAATTGAGTCCGTTAAAATGACCAGGTCCAGGCCTTTGATCTCGCCCGATTTTTCATCCAGTTCTAACCCCCCTTTAAATTCAGAGAATCGTCCAGTGACCTGAGAAACACTTAGGTAGGAAATCGAGAAGAAGATTTCTGAGTGATCTTTATTCATAACCCATTCGGCTGCAAAAAGATCGAGAGAGAAGATGAGAATAAAAATGGCAGAGAGTTTCATCATCATTCCTTTACCTAATACTAACGTTATCTTAACAGGCCAAGTGAGACACTAGCCATGAAAATATACTTAACTGTTTCAGGGAGGAACAATGATTAGTGACCTTGTGGCCGACACTCAGTTCGCTTTTCTCCGTTTACCGGATTATCTACGGCTCCGCAAAATTTCCATCCTCCGGCCCTACCGTGAATTCAGTTTTCAATCCGGCCACTATGAAGTCAAAATTGCCAATGAGACAGAAGAGTTACTCAACGTTCTCAGACTTCGGTTTGATGTTTTTTACCGAGAATTTTCTACCCGCCGCGTACGCTTCCCCTTGCTGCCTTATGACGTCGATCACTTCGATCTTTGGTGTGACCATCTCATCGTAAAAGATACCAGAAATGATCAGGTGATTGCGGCCTATCGCCTTCTTCCTTCCGGAGTTGGAAAAGAAAGTTTTTATTCTGAAAGTGAGTTTGATGTTTCTTCATTATTGAACCAGGAAGGGGAGAAGTTAGAACTGGGCCGCGCCTGCGTTCATTCTGGCTACAGACAGGGATCCGTCATGAGTCTTTTGTGGAAGGGTCTCCTTAAATATGCTCAGCTTACAAACACTCGTTACCTTTTTGGTTGCTCCAGCATTCAGCGCAAAGACTTTCACTCTTTTCAGAACACCATACAGACTCTAGAGAAGCGTTCTGCCTTGCTAGAAACCGAGGCCGCCATTCCAAGGCCTAAATATTCAACCGAAAACCATCCCATCATTCACTCTGAGATCATGAGTCCAACGGGAGAAAGTTCACTCGGGTCTCTCATGCACATGTACATCATGGCCGGGGCCCGCTTGAGTCGCATGGGGGCCTATGATCGGGACATGGATTGCCTCGATCTTTTTACCTGGATTGATTTGAAAGAAATGCCAGAGGCCTTCGCAAAGAGATTTTCATGCTAACAAGGAGACTACCATATGCAATTGGCCGAGAAAGAGATTACCTCACCGGTAGTCTTAAATTTTGTACCTTTTTTATTATCGTTATGTTTTTTATTCTTCACCATGAACTCATTAGGTTTCTTATCGTCGATAAATCAAAGCGTGAGCAGTTTTATCTTCGAAGTGTTCAGCGCTATACGCGAATTGGTCTATGGCTTTTAAATGTTAAATTGGATGTGACGAGAATTTCTAAAACAGAGGAAGCTCACCTCATCGTGAGTAATCATCTCTCTTACCTCGATATCATTGTGCTGTTTTCAGAATATCCTTCTCTGTTTATTACCTCCAAAGAAATGGGGGAAGTTTTTTTGCTCGGGCATCTCACGAAACTCGCTGGATGCTTCCATATTGAGAGGAGAAAAAACCTTCGGTCTGAGAGTCTCATCAACGACGAGTTGAGCAGCATACGAGAAAAACTTCTTCAAGGTTTTAACATTTTTCTTTTTCCCGAAGGTACAAGCTCAAGCGGTGAGACGGTTCTTCCCTTCAAGGCGCACTTCTTTCAAACTGCTCTGGATTTGAATCTCCCAGTCCTCCCACTGTGTTTGACATACGAATGGACTCGTCCTGATGATATTTGCTGGTACGGCGACATGAGTTTTGCAGGCCATCTCTTTGCTCTGTGTAGTCTAAAAGAAATTCGAGCTCAGGTACGCGAGATAGATGCGGATTTGAGTTCGAGCTTCACGCGCTTTGAGGTGGCAACTCTCCTACAGGGAAAAATAAAAGAGGCCTATGAGAGAAATTAAAATCATGGGCCATCCCTTTTCATTTGGTCAGCCTCATAGGGGAGTCGAAGAGGCCCCAATGATGCTCAGGATGCTGGGCCTCATAGGAGAACTGGAAAAAATTTCTACGACACTGGATCTCGGAGACCTTGATTTTTCACTCTGCCAGAGACAACTTCCTCTGGAGATCATCAAGAAGTCGTCTCAAAATTCTCTCGCCAATGAATTCATCAGCGGCTGCATAGAAAGTGAGGATCTCTCACAGAGTTTTCTTTTGAACCTCGGAGGGGATCACGGTATGGGACTGGGGACAGTTCACGGGATGCTCATGCAAAATCCTGAAACCGTCGTCATCTGGGCCGATGCTCACGGAGATGTGAACACTCCAACCAGCTCGGCTTCAAAAAATTTTCACGGCATGCCACTTTCCTTTCTCATGAATATTTCAAACGACCCGGTTCTGTTTCCGTGGATAAAAAGGAGCCTTCCTCCTGAGAGGCTTATCTTAGTAGGACCAAGAGACCTTGATCCAGTAGAAAAAGAGATCATTGAAGATCTTCGTATCCAATATTTGTCTTCGGAGGAAATGAACAAGTTTGGCACACGTCATTTACTCAAAAGAGCGCTGGAAAAAGTTGACCCGAATGGAGACTTTCCGATTCACTTAAGTTTCGATGTCGATCTCTTTGACTCGCGAGATATTATTTCCACCGGAACGCGAGTAGGGTGTGGTCCCTACATGCCGGAAATTTTTAATCTAGGTCGGACTCTGGCCGAGACGGGGAGACTGCGTTCGATGGATCTGGTTGAACTCAATCCGAAACTTGGGTATGAAACTGAGATGCTTCGTACTTTCAAACTCGCACTGAACTTCACTCAGTATACGATTCGGAATACTTTCGAGAGACAATTTAGATCTGGAATCGTTCCATCAGAAATTTTTCGGCCAATATATTCCTAAACTCATATTTTAAATCTCAACACATAATCCTTCAGACAATGTGAAGGAATCTTATTTCTTCTAGATCCTTTTTCTTCTCGTCACTTATCTCTCCTTGGGTGGAAATGTTTGCACGGGTTTTGAACAAAAACGCTCTGTGGCAACATGTTTTTATCTAAAGAATTCACAGAGTGTTCAATGAAGTTCGCTCTCTCACCAAGGAAGAAACATGAAAAAAATGATAGCGATAATGCTGACGCTTTCAGTTCTATCAGTGTCATGCAACAAGTCTGGTGGTTCATCGTCAGACGGATCAACCTCAACATCAAACGGGGCCACTGCCAATACAGAAGTCCCGACACCCACCCCAGTTACTGGGTCAAGTACTGGATCAGGTACGAGTGTCGTTCCCACACCAAGCTCTACACTTCCAGCATTCGCCTTAAGTTTTCAAACCAATGTGAACATGATCGGTTTTACGGCTGCACAAACGACGAAGTATCAGGCCGCCATAGCCATTGTTAAAAAGGTGATTGGAACAGAGGCCTTTAGAACCAAAGTTCTCAATCACATTTGGAGTGGGGCGACGCAATTTGCTAACAATCTAGGTCGGACTAACGCTCAAATTTATCAAACAGTTTTAGATGCAGCGGAAACGTTGCAACCAGCAAAGAATAACACCATGGATCTGGGTGTGAAGATGTACTATGAAAATAGCACGATCATCGGATTCACTAACGGCTCGATTACGTACATTAATGTGAACACGAAATTCTTCGATCAGTTTAATGCAGCTGAAGTTGCCGGAAACATGATGCACGAATGGATGCACAAATTGGGCTACGATCATGACTTCTCTGTTACCCCCCAACGTCCTTACTCAGTACCCTATGCCATTGGTTACTTAGTTCGTGATATCGGTGCGAGCTTTCTCTAATCGAATTTTAAAAAAAGGAACATATGATGAAAAATTTTATCTTCGGAATTGGACTCTTACTTACAGTTAATGTTTTCGCGAATATTGAATACGACCCGTCACAAAGTTCTCGGCCAAGTGACAAGGCGATTGAGAGCAACAGGTCTTGTTTTCGAGAACTCGAGACTCAAGGTTGTGGTGATCCCGCAGACCATGAACATTTTCGGGCCTGCATGAACAACTCTTTTGCTGGACTTACCGAAAGTTGTCAGGCCTTAATGACCAAGCTTTATAAGTAACTAAGATGAAAAAGGCTCCGAATGGAGCCTTTTTTTATTTTGTATGGAGTGATGTTATCCAGTCGCGAATCACGTTTAATTCTTCCGGCGTAGCAACTTCTCTCGGATCCGGTGGCATCTTGCCTGAACTCATGAGTTTAAAAAGTTTTGAGTCTTCAGGATGAGCGGAGTCGATGTATTGAGATTTCCCAAGAGCATTTAAATCTTCCATGCCCCCAAAATTTCCACGATTGTTACCATTGGCATGACATCTGAAACATTTAAGTTCAAGTATTTGTTTTGCCTCTGCTGCTGCACCTTGGACTACATCGGGATAGCGCTTTCCATAATCTTCAATTTTTTCAATAAGAGTATCCGTCCAAGCGAGTATTTCTTTTTGATCAACTTCATTTAGCTTTTTCCAAGGATAAACTAATCGGTAGACCTTGATCGGCATTGTCTTATCAGTCACAGCAGATTTAAGAGCTTTAAGAAGAGAGATCTGTGGTGGATTTCCATTGGCCTTAAAAGGAAAGCCGTTCACAAAGTCCAAGGCCTTAATACCGTTTTCACGATGAGCATTGATTGGGTTATGAGACCGAAAAATTTGTCCGTAAAATGCTAGCTTGGTATTGGTATCGTGGCAGGCAAAGCATTTATTCTGAAGGAGGGGTTTTAAATCCTTAAAACTCTCAGCACCTTCACCCATGATTTGGGCCCATTCTGCTTTCTTCTTAGTCTCTAGGAGTTCTCGCGCCCGAGCTGTTTCCTTTGTGTCTAGCGCCAATTTCTGAGCATCGGCGGTGGGGTCTTTAAACTCCAACTCACTCTTCTTTGCACAAGAAGAGAGGACGAGGAGGACAAGCAAAAGATCTAAAATTTTCATGTTTAAAGGGTATCACTCTGAAACCTGGCCCATAGAGATCGTGAACTATATACACGGAGTAAACTAAGCTGTCTTATTAATTGACAGTTTTAAGGCGGCTTTATGAATTAGAGTGCCATAGCTCTGAGATATGACTACAGTTCATCATGGATTTAAACATGAGTCATGATTTGGTACCGGCAAAACGGCTTTTAATTATTGAAGATGATGCTGACACGAGGGCCCTTCTTGAGGAAATTTTCTCCATGAGTGGCTGTCATGTAACGAGTGCTGAATCGGCCGATGAAGCGATTGAGTATTTAGATCATCAGGAAAGCCCAGATATGGTTCTCTCCGATTTATGCGTGCCCGGTGCTGATAAAGATGGTGGAATTGTTAAAATTGTTCGAGACCACACTGTTGGTCAGAACATCCCCATTGTCTTGCTCTCAGGCCATGCTGACCTTCGATCACTTGCTTCAAAACTTAAGGTTGATTTTCTTCAAAAACCAGTCGATCTCAAACGCCTTTTAGACCTCATCCGCTAATCTCTCGTCCAGCCAGACTCCTAAGCATTTAAAGGTCGCCTTAGCTGCTTCTACAACATCGTCCTCTTCATTGGCCTTAACCTTATCCAGAGCTCCTTTAAAGCCCATCCACATTGGCATCGTCTCTTTACCGTATGGATTGTGAAAACTTTTATCCGTTTCCAGGATAAGGGCCTCTCTCAGTTTTTTACTTATGATCTGACCACCCATCGTTGAGCCTTCAAGAACGTAGAGAACACCCATCGCCGAGGCCAGTGAAGAGATCCTAGGAATTGATGGGCACACCTTTATCGCCGAAGTCTCATTCAGACCAAGGCTGCGCATATCTTGGGTCAAGAGGTCTGATTTTAATCGCTGACGGATCTGGATACCCATGGCTTCAAATTCGCCCCCAAACTTGAGAAGATCTTTTTCTACCGGAAGGTAAAACCCATAGAATCCTTTGAGTAATTTCAGATAGCTTTCTTTGCTTGAAATTGTTTTTTCAAAATGAAGAGTTTTTTCGGTATCTTTATGACTGGCCGCCGTTTCTACTTTAAGTCTTTCGTGTAACATTTTTCACCCGCTTTAATGGTCATTTTAGGGTAGGATGGCCGAAAGTGAAACCTTAAGTTTTCACAAAGAAGAGGCCCTCGATGTCGTACTGCAAGGCAATCCTCCAAATGTCAGAGGAGAAGGGTGCCATCCATAAAGCGTATCATGATCAACGCTATGGTTTTCCTATTCACGATGATAGTGAGCTCTTTTGTCGCTTGATCATGGAAATTAATCAGGCAGGGCTTTCGTGGGAGACGATTCTTAAAAAAGAAAAAACATTTCGAAAGGCTTACAATCAATTTAACATCAAAAAAATTGCCAGCTACAAAGAAGTTGACCGGAAGCGACTCATGAATGATCCGGGAATCATCCGAAACCGCTTGAAGATCGATGCGGCAGTTGAAAATGCTAAGACGATCTTGAAACTTCAGAAAGAGTTTGGATCTTTTGAGAATTGGATCGAGGCTCATCACCCATTGAGCAAAGACGAGTGGGTTAAAATCTTTAAAAAAACCTTTAAATTTACTGGTGGAGAGATTGTGAATGAGTTTTTAATGAGTACAGGTTTTTTGCCTGGTGCCCATGATAAGGATTGTCCGGTGTATAAAAAAATCGAGAAAAATAAACCTAAATGGATGAGCAAACCATGATCAATAATGATGTTCTTCGTGGAGTCCGCTACATTCTAAACATCAGCGAATTTGTCCTGGTGGATATTGCCAAGCTTGGTGGAGGAGATGTCTCCCAAGCAAAGATGAATGCTTATATCAAAAAAGATGATGAGCCGGGATTTGAGCCCTGCCCGCAGAATTTGATGGCGCGATTTTTAAATGGTCTCATCTACAAGATGAGGGGCAAAGACGAATCAAGACCGGCCCTCCTTGTTGATCTTCCTACAAACAATGTTGTGATGAAAAAACTTCGTGTGGCATTTGAATTAAAAGATGAAGATATCATCTCCATCCTTCAGAGTGTAGGGTTTGAGATCACGAAATCGGAATTGGGTGCACTCTTTAGAAAAGAGGGGCACGTCAATTACCGTGTATGTGGAGATCAATTGCTGCGAAATTTCTTAAAGGGACTCGCCCTTAAAGTCAGAGGATCAATCTAATGGAAAAACCCTATTCAGCAGCTTCAGAACGCAACCAAGGGCCCATTCTTGAAGTGCTCCTCAAGCACATTCATCTGACTGATCGCCGCGTGCTCGAAATAGGTTCGGGGACTGGCCAGCATGCGATCCATTTTGCTCCTCATTTTCCTCAGGTCGAATGGTTTCCTACCGATCTATCTGATAAGATGCTTGGGTTAAACATGAATCTTAAAGATGCGAGAACTCAAAATATCCAAAAGCCCCAGCGGCTTGATGTGAGTAAGGATGATTTTCCAAAATTAAAGTTCGATGTCGTTTTCACAGCAAATACTCTTCACATCATGAACTGGAAGGACTGCAAGTCGTTCATGAAACTTTTGGGACACCGATTGCGAGAAAACTCTCGGGCCATTTTTTATGGGCCTTTTAAATATAAAGGTGAATTTTCTTCTGACAGCGATGCTCAATTTGATCTGATGATTAAAGAAAGAGATCCATTAAGTGGCATTCGTTCTTTTGAAGATATTTTTAGCAACATGACTAAAAACGGCTTTGAGTTAATCGCAGATTACGAGATGCCCGCTAATAATCGAACTCTTGTTTTTAATCGCCTGAAATTCGTTAAATAAGAAAAGTGTTTGTAGATTCAACTTCTGTTTGGTATACCAATCAAGACGCCTAAGTACTTAATAGTAGGTGTCGTTTTGGCACCGGGGAATTCTATGATTGGCCTGCGTTCTCTTTTGCTTTTTCTCTTTTTGTCGCTTCTTTCCGCACAAGTTTTGGCGGAGGAGGACAAAATTATTACCATTGAAAATGCTCCCGCTGCAATCCCTCCTGAGACGGCACCAGAGGCCGCTCCAAGTACTCTTGATAAAGCTGACCAGCTCATCACCAATCGACGTTTGCGCGCTGACAGTGGATCTCTTTCTTTGTGGAGCGTATCATCGGGCTTTACCTATCAAGGTGGGTCTCTTGCTCATCCCAGAGATGCTTCGAGACCTAATATCGTTAAAGGTGCCGATGCTCTGACACTCCAAAATTTCACAGGGGATATAGGGGTGAGGTATAGAATCACAAAACTTCTGAGTATCACGGGAAGCACCGGTCTTTTTATGACCACTCCATTTCATGATTCGATCAAGACGAATGATAAAAAACTTCGTAAGAATTTTGATGAGAACCATCAGAAGTTGACGGTGAATGATCCCTTTCTTAAAACGACCTACGTGAACAAGCTTTATTTTTTTCAGTCAGTCACTCAGGCGAAAGTCACCCTCATCACCAATAATCAGCAGAAGCTAGATGGTTATCGGTGGAACTACTATGCCTCTCAGCAGTTCATGCATAATGTGGCCGATACCAAGTTCTCATACGGTGTGAATGTCGCTGTTTCATTCTATTCGTTTGGTGGAAACGAAAATTTAACACTTACGGATCAGGTTCATGGAATTTATCCAGCACTTGAATATGAAATTTCGGAAAAAGTAAATTTTCGCACAACTTTCGGAACGTGGGTGTATCAGCATATCCGAAGTGCGAGCAACTGGACTTACGAAAAGCGTGCTGTCTACCAGTCGGTAGGGCTTGGGATTCTTATCTCTCGCGATGTTTTTCTTTATCCCAATATCCAGTATATCCCTGGTGATATTCGTGATGATCGCACCAACGTTGCCCTCACAGCTAATATTAATTTTTTCTAGAAAAGGATCTTTAACCAGAATCGTCTCACCGGATCATTTTCTTATCGTCAACTTCAAACACATGGCGATATAATGTATTCATGTCCACTTACCAAAAAATGAAACCAATCATCCTCGAACTCTTTCAGGTCTCTCGGGATGCCATTCACATGCACGTTGGATTTGGATGTTTAGTTCTGGTGCTTTTTTTTTCCTCAAAGAAATTGAACTCCTTTCAAGTTTTAATTCCGGGATTTATTCTTTCAATAATCATGGAGATTTTGGATTTAAGAGATGATTACGCAGTTTCAAAAACGGTGAATATCGCCGCCAGCATTCATGATCTGATCAATACAAATTTTATCCCTGTTGTTTTGGTACTCATGGCGAAAATGAAACGTGTGCGAGTTTGATAGCTAGGCGTTGTCATCGAAATCTATTGAAGGAGAAGAAGTGAACTTAAACATAACGACAGGCTATGCAAGTATCCTGGGACTTCTCTTCATTCTTCTAAGCATCCGCACCATAAAGAACAGAAGAAGATCCGGAAATGCCGTTGGCATTGGCAGTGATGTGCTTCTAGAGCGAGCAGTCCGGGCCCATGGAAATTTTAGTGAGTATGTTCCATTAGCTTTAATTCTATTAGCGGCACTTGAAATTAGTGCTAGCCCCAAATTTTTTGTGCACGCCTGTGGCCTCGGACTGCTGATCGGTAGGTCTGTTCATGCCTATGGAATTTCGCAAGAAAATGAAGTTTTTAAATGGCGTATAGCAGGAATGGGCTTAACCTTTACAGCCTTAGGCTCATTGTGTTTGTTGAACCTTTTTTATCTTATTTGGGGTCAGTAAAATTTTTGTGGAGAAAAAAGTTCTACTTCTTAAAACCGTAATCCTGATCGAGAATATTTTCCTTTACAAGAAGATCGGCCAGAAGTTTAGCTACGGTCACTTCAACTTTTCTAGACTCTTCCAAAAGCCAAGAATGAACGATGAACCCTGATGGATTTTCCAAGATGCATTTTGATTCATATTCTTGAAGATTTTTAAGTGAGCCGATGATTGTGAGTAAATGTTCAGGACACCCACAGGCCAAGGATTGCGCCTTAAGAAGAATATCATCTGGTACGATTTCTACTTTTTTCCCTAACCTGTTCTCAACAAATATCATCTTTATCCCTCCCGCCAAAATCCGTGAAACCCAATCGGAAGATGGTGAGGAAGCCACACCTCTGCTACGGGCCCCTGAGAAATATTCTCGGCGGCAAATACTGCAAGGTAGCTCTTCTTCGCCTGGTAACAATAGACCTCACTTAAGACATATCCCTTAGAATCAGACTCTGTACTAGGCGCAAAAATAGGTTCGGTCACAAATCGGTCAGGTCCAAAATCAAATTTGTCGACGAGGCCCGACTCAATATTCATGCGAATAATTTGATGGTCAAGGATGTCCTGGCCAGCAATGAAAAAAGCATCTTCGTAGTTTTTACCGCAGAATTTAGAATCGATCGTTGGCATCTCAATCCCCACTGCCTGGAATCTCGATCGATCGACTTCAATCTTTCTTTGTTCGTAGTTCATGTTGATCCGGTAAACCTTTGACGAGCGAAGACTTCCGTCTTGCTTCACTTCTCCTCGCATGATCTTTGTCATGTTGGAGTTGTACGACGCGATCGACGAGCGCGCTGAAGAGGCGATAAAGTCCAAAGTGATATCAGATGAATCTTTCTGGAAGGCATTCACGGAGTGCCAGCTGTCGACTTTTTCATCCAGGGTTAAGGTGATGGCCTCGCGACCATCTCGAGGAACGATCAAGACTTGTGTCGGCTTCGATCCATCGTAGACAACCGCATCAGCAAGAGTAGATTCTCCTACCATCGCCTTGGCGATTTCCCAGCCATTCACAAAAAGCGGTGGAAGAAGAAATATAAAATAATCTTTTGTGGCATGCCAGTCATGAAAGCTTCGAGGCACTTTGATCACGTTCGTTTTTTCGATGAGTTTAAAATCCTCATCATAGGTCAAGACCTGTAAGGATCTCGTCGGTGAAACAAAGGAAGCTAGATGCAAATATTTTTTCCCGAAGTCAGTGATACGATAATGGGCCATGTATTTCTTGCCATGGGCGCCGGGCATGGTGGCTTCACCGATAGTTTCAAGATTCTGGATGTTGAGTTCAGTGAGTGGTTGGATCTCATCTGTCGCAAATAATCTATTCCCAAAAACAAACGCGCAAACTCCGGCCTGGTTCTCAACCCAGGCAAAAGAATTTGAAATCACGCTCGTTGAAGAAGGCACGAGCATGCCAAAAGACGGGTAGGTGTAGTGACCGGCCTTTTCTTCGGCGACGAATTTTTTGGTGCGAATGTGCCGATTGGTGAACTGAACCTTTCCATTTTTAAATTGGAATCTACGGATCATGCCATCGACATCGATCTCCATCCGCCGCCGCATATCCGCGCGATCGAAAATTCCTGATCCTGTGCGGATCAGCTCTCCTGAAAGGTCTGAGGGAAGCGCGCCCTTGATCTCACAATCCAAGTCACTTTCTTGGTATAAACTCGAAACCAGTCCTTCATAAGGAATGCGCTCTTGAGCTATTTTTTCCTTCCACGCAGTCGCTGAATTAGGCAAACGGCTCTCACCTCTTAACGGGTAGAGACGATTGATTGAGGCCTTTCCCGAGATGGGAATTCCCATTGAGATGCCCGTCATAGCGGTAAACTTTAAAAAATCTCGGCGGCTTTGATCATTATTCATAGGTAAAAGTTTACCCTTCTGCGTCGCTCAAAATCAACGACTGCAGGTAAACTTATGCCATTAGTAAGGCTTTGTTTGAAAGGAGTCGAAGATACCAATTAAGGCCTGTGTTAGTATTCTTTATGTCCGACATAAAACTTTATCAATGGCCCAGTACCTCTACGATTGAATCAATCTATCCTCGAGCTGTTCTTTTTAAACGGATATGTAATTTAGCAGGCCAGAAAATCAAGATCATGAATGTGACCTTACCCAAACCTGGAGAAAAATTTCAGGCAGAGCTGCAGAGTCGTCTCATTCATCTTCCAGTACTCGAAGTAGGCGATGCTAAATTTACGACGAGTAAACAGATTATTGATTATTTCTTGAATAATCCACCTTCCTTAACTTTGAAGCAAAGATTAGTGAGACTTGATTCTGTTTACGGTCACATTACTAAGCAGTGGGCCAACGAATGTTTTCTAAATACTCTCTTATACGCTCGCTGGAAATCCGACGCCAATTACCCGTCCTTTATTCGTTCTGTAAACTGGGGTTCAGATCCAAATCTGATCAAAGATCACTTAGACGTATTAAGAGATATGGTTCTTAAATATCTTGATCGCACGGTTACTGGTGGTTTGAATCTAAAAGAATACGACGAACTCCTAAAAAATCAATTGTGGTCTCTTGATGCAATTCTGAGTAGTGAAAAATTTTTTGAACCCTTGGCCAATCATCCTACCTTAACCGATCTATATGTTTTCATGGTCGTACAAGGATTCATGGATGACAATTTAGTCGAATCAAAATGGATCAAAGAGCGCTACAAAAATCTCGTACGATGGTACGCAGAGCTTGATCGATTGACGTGCAATTTATCTCCGACTTCGGATTAGTTTATTTTAGATCAAAGACTTTTTAGAATCGTTATCCCTTGCTGATTTCCCAATGATCCATTGCCATGAACAAGTCCATATTTCTCTTTCTTGGAACCGAGCAGGCGCCTTCGCATTTCGATGAGTGCATTGAGAGAGGTGAGATTCCATGCCGCCTTTCCTAAATTAAGGCCACCCGTCACAGTGACTTCATGAGATTGCAGGAATTGAGGAATGTCGGAAAGTGATTTTACAAGTTCAAGCCGAAGAATAAGGCCCATAGGTACAACAGGATAACAGGTGTAAGCATCAAGAAGGGCCTCACCACTAAGAAATTTTTTCTTGAAGCTTATCTTTGCTTGGGTTTCGGCTTCATCAATAGTGCGCCTTAGGTGTAAATAGGGTGCTATCTTTGGCATAGACTCAAGACCGTCGACTTTAAGTTTAGTAAAGGCATTACCGAGGATTTCAACTTGCTCTTTACTGGGAACCTTGAGGATCTTTGCAACTCTTTCAGAACTTAAGATCACTTGTCCTGAGTAGTCCACATTCGGATTTGCGCAATCAACTCCTCTGAAATATTTGGTGAGAGGTTGAAACCACTTTTCGCTAGGTAAAACTCCTTTGGGATGAATCTTTTTCCAAGTCTTAAGGTAATTCTCAAAGAGTGCATCTCGAATTTCAAAATACTTTTTCTCACTCAGATCATGGTATTGAAGAAAAAGAGGAACGAGCTCGTTGTATCCATCTAGTGGCGAGAACTTTCCATCATAAAGCTTCATGAAGTTTTCACGGGCCCCATGCTGATAGCCTGTCTTCAGGAAATCTTGCCCTTTTATAACGACCAGATCTGCCTTTTCAGAGTTCAAAATCTTTTGGGCCTTTTCGATCGCAGCCATTGCAGATGCACCACTTTTAAATTCATGTGCCTTGAGTTTGTCTTCCCAGCGTTTGGCGAGAGTAACGATTTCGAGGGTAGAAATGGTCAGATTTTTCTTTCCTGCTAAGCGCAGAATTTTCTCAGAGGCTTCAAGGGTACCTTGAGCGTCGACAATCTTATCTCCGGAGATGATGAAAGTTTTCATACTTATGATTAGAACATTTAAGAGAATAAAAAAAGCCTCCGGAAGGGGAGGCTTTTTTATAGTATGATTTTTTGTCCATGCTCCATCAAAAAGATGGAGCGGCTGATCAGATTCGAACTGACGACCTTCTGCATGGCAAGCAGACGCTCTACCAACTGAGCTACAACCGCATGAAAACGAGTGACGAGATAATATTCAGACAGAAATTCTCTGTCAACGCTTAGTTACAGAAATTTCTGTTCTAAGGCCTTGATAATTTTCTGATAACTTGGCTGGGTAAAGCGGGCATAGAGAAGTGGTAGGATATCTTTCTTCGTTGACGGTAGTCCTGGATTGAGGAGGATTTTCACAAACGAGTCAGCTATAATGAAGACTTTTGAGAGGGGATGAAGCTCTTCAGATGGGTCATCTTCGAAACCTACTCCGTCAATTTTCCCATGGGATTGCAACAAGACAGTTTTGATATACTCATCGGCCTGGGGATGATGACTGAGGATTGCAACAGCGTCCTTGGCATGATTTACCACTGCATTACGTTCCTCATCATTCAGGTTGGACTCTGCCAACTCACGCATGCTTGAGATCTGCATCTGGGGATGCGTTTTTAGGGTCACGTCCGAGAAAAAAGAAACAAAACTCAAAACCTGAAGATGCTCAACTTTATACCAACTCTGCTTTGAGAGAATGTAGTGACTCATGAGCGAGAGGAGGTGGCAGTGTTGATAAGCGTAAGAGACCTTATTTGAGAACAAGAATTTAATGAGGCCCGCTACCTGAGGAGAGTCTTTAATCGACTTGATCATCGACACAACAGAGGCATCAGAGAGTTCTATGGTTGATTCCTCGAGGCCCATTCTTTGAATCGAGTCTCTGACAATGTCATGGCCGTTTGCCGTTGTGAGAATTCGATCCTCAAGAGTTAAATCCTCTCGCTCAAGTTTTTGAACGAGAGAGCTTGTCACAAAGGTCGTAAAAAATTGAATGTAATCTTTTGAGACGTAGAATTCTTTCAATCCTTGCTCTTCGTACTTCATGATCGCGGCTTTATCAAAAACATCCTTTGAATTGATTCTCTTGATGAATTGATACTCGGTTGGACCTTTCTTTATACGAATGAAAATATCGCAGGGAACTTTTTGAATCTCAAAAAAATAATGAAGACCAACCGGCAAGTAGTCTGGCTTGATTTTCTGAATTGCATCCTGAACGTTCACGCCGAGGTGAGCTGCGGCCTGCTTGATGAGAATTTCCCAGCTCACTGGTTCCTGCAAACAGAGCACTTGGGAAGATAGTTCGGGGCATTCTCCTAAAACAATCATCGCAGTTTCGAGGGCTTCATTTTTAAGATAAGTATTAATTTTCACGGCCGTGTCTTCGCCGTTCACTTTTGCTTTAGTGATGATGAGTTGGATCTGTGGAAGTATGCGAAGAAGAGCGATCGTATCTTCAGCGTTTGTGCGCAGAATAACCTCAGTCGCAACAAAGGTGTTGAGATTGAGGGAGAAAATTTTTTTAAGATCTTCGTTGGTTTCGATGAGGATGGTTTGACTCATGGAAAAATTTTATCACGGTTCGGTTTAAGTCCAAGAAATATCAGGAATTAAAATTGTCCGACAAAACCGTACAGGATTTAAGGCTCTTGGAAAGCAACAAGATCTCCCCGCAGAGATTGGAACTGCCCTGAAAAGTGGTGAGTTTCTGGGTTATAGGCCGGTGTTTTACCGTCTCCCCCTGGGAGATCTAGAATGTAAACCGGCAGTGCCCACCCCGGAAGGTTTTTCCTCAACTCCTGAAAAATTCTCCGACCTTTTTCAAGATTCACGTAAAAATGCATCCCCCCTTTCACTTGATCCGGATGATGAAGGTAGTAAGGGCGTACGCGACATTCAATAAAAAGATTCAACAGCGAGAGAAGATCCTCAATGTTATCGTTCACATGTTTGAGTAGCACGGTTTGGGACAAGAGTTGAACTTTGGCATCGGCCAGTCTGTTAATCGCTGCCCTAGATTCGGCATCAAATTCATCCACATGATTTGCGTGAATGGCGACACTCACTGTCCGGAATTTTTTAGTCGCTTTTTCGAGAACATTTAAAATTCCAACATCGATTCTTTCGGGGAAGATAACTGGGTAACGAGTGTGAAATCGAATATCTTTTATAGATGAAATTTGTGAGAAGGCCGAAAGGTAAAATTCCATACGTTCATCAGAGAGAGTGAACGGGTCTCCTCCTGTGAAAATAATCTCCGAAACTTCAGGATGCTTTTTTAGGTAATCGAGTGTCTCTTCAAATTCGGACTTAAAAATTTCATCACTGGAATTAAGTTCGTTTTTTCTAAAGCAGTAACGGCAATGAACCGGGCAAATTGTGGTGGCAGTAAAGAGAGCGCGGGATGGGTAACGGTGAATAAGTTGCGGGGCCTTTAAGAAGCGCTTATCTCCAATGGGATCATCACTTCCACTCTCATTGAGTTCATCTTGATGCGGAAGGAACTCACGCGCGAGAACTCCCTCTGGTCCTTGAGCTTTAATTTTTTCTGCAAGTCTTCGAGGAATGAAAATCGGATATTTTTTTGCAACACTTATAAGCGCTGGCGACAATTCAAATCCCAGAAACACGTAGAGCGCTTCAACATTTTTGTAAATGGTTTTGAACTCAGTGGTCCAGCTTGGTGTCTGCACTTTTTTCCATTTCTTTGAGGTACTGACGTTTATAAATCCAGGCGCACGTTCGAATGAGCAAGGCCCCGTAAACTGATATGCCCGCGAAGTGGAACAAAAGAGTTTTAAACGGAAGAATTCCACCTTCGTAGAGAGTGTAGAGAATCCATTGTAGGAGGACAAGATGGGCCACGAGGATCACGAGTTGCATGGATCTCTGACCGATATTTTCTTTGGTGATAAATTTTTTCATACGGGGACTCCTGGCCGCCAAAGGCAGGCCTCGAGTTTGTGGTAGGACTTTATTTTTTTGAGGACAAAAGATTTATTCATACCGGTGAGAAGACATTCAGCAAAAAGGACGGGGCCCTTGGGAAGAGGCATAAGCCCGATAGGACGAACGGGTCTTTTCATTCCGCTTTTACTGGCCCCACGGTAGTCGAGTTCAACCAGGTCTTTTTCCTGGACCATGTCTTTCAAGGTATTGAAGCGAGTGGAGTAATTGAAGCATTCATTCTTATCAAAGCTTGAAAGGCGGAAAACAAAACTTTTATTCTTGGCAATCTTTTGATCTCCCACGCCCATGAGAGTTTGAGCAAGAACTTTGAGGCAGGCAAAAGTATCCTCAATCGCCACATGGTGATTGAGCGGGATTTTAAAATAGGTACAGAGTGTTGAGAGCTTAAAATTATCTGGAGAGTGATCGGTATTTTTATAAATCGATCGTGCCCACCGACAACTGTCATAAACATCGAGTGGAGGAAATTCTATTTGAAAGTCATGGGAGGATTTAATGAGGTAACCCAGGTCAAAACTTGAATTATGACCTACCACAGGAAATCTTTCCGCAAAATCCCAAAAGTCTTTTAAAGGTTTTTTGATCGTTGGAGCAGCTTCCAGATCAATATTGTTCAAACCATGAAATTGAATGGTGAACTCTGGGATATCGATCAACGGATTAATGAGAGTGTGAAAAGTTGTGACTTCACCCAAGGGAGAAATTTTAACTGCTGCGATCTCAATGATTTTATCAACCAGAGGGGAGAGCCCCGTGGTTTCAAGATCAACTCCCAGCACCCCTTTCGGAAATTGCATGAGCAGGGCGGAAAGTTCCTCGGGAGAAAATGAGAGTGAAGTCTGGTTTCTTGACATAGAGTGTCTTATAGCTTTTTTTAGACCTTTTCGTCCAGTACAAAGGCCCCAGTTTCATTGACAAAACCCCGGTAAAAGCCCAATATTTCACATCATTTATGTTCTTATCTTACTCATGAAGGAATTCTTCCTATGGCCAAAACATTTGATGTTGTTGTGATCGGATCCGGGCCCGGCGGTTATGTCGCCGCAATTCGTGCTTCTCAATTAGGAAAAAAAGTAGCGATCGTGGAAATGGATAAGCTCGGTGGAGTTTGTTTGAACCGCGGGTGCATTCCAACCAAAGCACTTTTGAAATCTGCTCACTCTGTGCACGAGATCTCTGATCTTAAAAGTCTTGGGATCAACGTTGACCTGAAAGGGCTCGATGCAACTGTTGCGGTAAAGCGTGCCAATACGATCGCAGATAACATGTCGAAGGGAATTTCCTTTCTCATGAAAAAAAATAAAATCGAAGTAATCCTTGGTAAGGCCACATTTACCTCGAAGACGACCATTGATGTCGCCGGAGCCGATGGAAAAAAAGAAGCCGTTACGGCCACAAATTTCATCATCGCGTCGGGTGCTCACTACCGTACCTTCCCTGGACTTGAGCATGATAACAAGCGTCTCGTTGGTGCGTGGGAAGCCTTGAAGATTGAAAAACTTCCAAAATCGATTGGGATCGTGGGTGCGGGGGCGATCGGGGTAGAGTTTGCTTACTTTTGGAACGCATTTGGTGTCGACGTACACATCTTTGAAATGCAAAAAAATCTTCTTCCGATTGAAGACACTGACGTTTCAGTCGAAGTGGAAAAAGCTTACAAAAAATATGGGATCAAACTTTCTCTCGGAATCGAAGGCATCACAGCTAAGAATAATGGCAATGATGTAACGTTCACTGTGACTGAAGGTGGAAAAAAAGGAGAGCATAAGTTTGAGATGGGTCTTATCGCTGTTGGAATGACTGGTAACGTGGATGGATTTGGGCTCGATAAAATCGGCGTTCAAGTTGAGAAGGGTTTCATCAAAGTTAACGACATGTATGAGACAACGACCAAAGGAATCTATGCGATTGGTGACGTGGCAGGCCCGCCACTCTTAGCACACGCAGCTTCTCACGAAGGTGTCACTGCTGCTGAACACATCGCAGGACTTCATCCTCATGCGATTGATAAAATGAACATTGCTGGTTGTACCTATTGCCAGCCTCAGGTTGCATCAGTGGGATTCACTGAAAGAGCGCTGAAAGAAAAAGGCATCGAGTATAAAGTCGGAAAAGCTCCTTTCATGGCAAACGGTAAAGCGATCGCTTCAAATGAGAATACGGGCTTTATTAAAGTTCTCATGGGCAAGCATGGCGAAATGCTGGGAGCACACATTGTGGGAACTCATGCGACAGAACTTATCCATGAATACGTTCTCTTCCGACAGATGGAAGGAATTGATGAAGAAATCTTCGCAACGATTCATCCGCACCCGACTCTCGGAGAGTTTTTGGGTGAGGCCGTATTAGCAGCGAAGAGTAGAGCACTTAACTTATAAGTTTTTTTTAGGAGAAATATTTTATGGCAAGAATTGAAGTCGTCATGCCCCAAATGGGAGAGTCGATCACCACCGGAACAATCACAAAGTGGCACGTAGCTGCGGGTGACGTTGTTGAACTCGACGCTATTTTGCTCGAGATCTCGACGGATAAAGTTGAATCTGAAATCCCAAGTCCGATAGGTGGGAAGCTTGTCGAGCTTCTTTACCCTGAGGGTGCAACTGTTGACGTTGGAAAACCTATTGCCATCATCGAAGACGATGCGAGTGCTGCAGTTGAAGTGAAGGCTGCTCCTAAAGCTGCCGCTGCTCCTGCTGCAAAAGCCGAAACTCCTATCGCCGCGCCAGTTGCTGCTGCTCAAGCTCCAATTGCACCAGCACACGTTGAAGAAGAGGAAGCTGGATTCCGCTTTTACACTCCGCTCGTGAAAGCGATGGCAAAAGACGCTGGAGTTGCTCTTTCAGAATTAAAAAATATCAAAGGTTCGGGAGCTGCCGGTCGCGTGAACAAATCCGACCTTGAAGCCTATATCGCTGGTGGAAGAAAAGGCGCACCTGCGGCTGCAACTTCTTCGGCGCCCACCAAGGCCGGCCCATCTGCTTCTGCTGCTCCCAAAGGGGAGGCGCAGACTCGTGGAAGCGACCGCGTAGAAATCATCGCGATGGATAACATGAGAAAGGCCATTGCTAAAAACATGGTGATCTCAAAACAAACTTCGCCACACGTAAACTCAATTGATGAAATCGATATGACAAATCTCGTGAAGGCACGTGAGAAGATCAAAAAAGATTTCCAGAAACGTGAAGGAATCAACCTCACTTACTCTCACTTTGTTCTTTATGCCATTGTTCAAGCATTGAAAGATCATCCGCTTGTGAACAGTTCACTTGAAGGCGACAATATCGTGATCAAGAAAAACATTCATCTTGGATGTGCTGTGGCCGTTCCTGGGAATGGTCTGGTTGTTCCAGTGATTAAAAACGCTCAGGATTTGAATCTCACGGGAATTGCTCGTCAGCTCGATATCCTCGCGACGAAAGCGAAGACTAAGAAGCTTACGATGGATGACCTGACCGGTGGAACTTACACGTTCACAAACAATGGATCATTCGGAACCTTGATCGCAACTCCAGTGATTTTACAGCCTCAGGTTGGGATCTTCTGCACGGGTGTGATCAAGAAGCGCGTAATGGTGACTGAGGACGATGCGATTGCTATTCGTAGTATGATGTATGGTACTCACACATACGATCACCGTTTAATTGATGGAGAGCTTGGAAGTAAATTTCTTGCTTCGGTTAAGCACTATCTTGAGACAATGAATCCTGAAACACTAATTTAGTTGTTTGAGTGCTACTCGCAGCGACGAAGTGAGTAGCACTCAAACTTATGTATCTTCTTCAATATCATTCAGCATTTTTTGATATTCACTTAAGTGATCAAGAATGGTCTCGACCTTGTGAGGGGTGATACCAATGATTAAACCTTTCTCGATGACTTCTTCTAGACCATCCAGGCTCGGTTTATTTAAAAAATCAAAGGCACCATATTTTGCGGCTTCCATCATTAATGTCAGATTTCCGTGACCTGTGTAAAAAATGAATGGGACGTTATTCCCTTTTTCTCGTAAGATTTTGATTAATTCAACACCAGTCATCTTAGGCATCTGAATATCACACAGAACACAATGGATAATTTCTTTAGAAATAATTTCAAGCGCACCTACTCCGTGACTTGCCTCAAAAACATTATCTGCAAGTGGTGATAGAAGCATACGCAAAGGGCGTAAAAGTAGAATTTCATCATCGACAATAAGTAGATTGCCTTTTTTCATCGTCCTTCCTTGGTAATCGCTGTTGAGTTCAGTCTTTTACTCAAACTGATGAATGACTTAATTAATCCTTTCACCACCATAGGGTCAAACCGATCAAGCTGTGCCCGGTCACTCATAAACGCCTTGAGTCCTTCTAAAGGGGTAAGGCCGCGGATAGAAATAAATGTCGCAAAACTCTCACAAAGAGAAAGAATTTTAACTGGAGGATAAATCCTGTTCCCAGCAATTCCTAGTGGAAAACCACCTGCGTTTATTAATTCATAACGTTGATAAACAATCTGTTTGATAGGCTCAGTTATATTCCCGAAACTTTCAAGATAAGTGACGGCCTTCCAGGGATGTAGCTTGAAGCTTGCAATCTCGTCGCTGGACATATTCAATTCTGCTCCGGACTCGAGTGAAATGTTTTCCGTGATTTTCCCTACCTCTCGCACAAGAATCCCGTGAATTAAAGACTCCATCGTTCTCCTCGACGCCCATTCGACACATTGAGCAGTCATCAGACAGAAAACAAGAATCTTGTACGTAGTAGAATTAGAAATTAAATCTCCCGCCTTGAGAAAATCAACGTAGTCTTTTTCATTCTCCATACATTCAGCGATCAAAAATGCGGTCTCTTTTGAAAAGTTGATGGTCTTGTCCATCGTTGCCGTATCTCGCAAAAATTGTTCATGCAACTCTATTATTTGAGCAATAAGTTTTAGCTTGTCACTTAGATGTCCTTTTTTTTGATGGAGAATTCGTAATTGTTTTTGGAGGACCACAAACGATTGAAAATCTCTATCCATGTTGACTCCATTCTCGCTCCTCGCAAGAATTGGATCTATTTTCTCCAGAAGATCATTGTTTTTGAAAGGACGAATGAGTACACAGAACGCGCCTAATTCTTTTAAGGCAGCTTCGTTCAAGCTAAACTCTGACATCCTTGTCTTACTCTCAGCAATCAAAATCACCTTAGTCAACGGACTCGATATACGCAGGTGTTTAAGAACTTCGAGGGATGAATTAAATTTTGTTTCTATATCAAGCACGATAAAGGTCCTTTTATCTTGATGTGCTTTTAACTCACAGTCTTTCCCATTATTAACAATCTCCGAATTAATTTCCTTACTAGAAAAATATTTTTTTAATTCTTCACTCCAATCTAGGTTTGGACTTGCTATGAGAACAGGACATCCCATGTGATCTCCGGGTATTTAATAATTAACGGAAATTTTAAGCTGCGAAGTGAGTTCGAGAGTGTAAAACTTGTATGACAATCAACGTTTTTGGAGGAAGACGAGGCGGATTTTTATTCCGATATTTCTAGAGAGGGAGAACTCAGAAATGCTTTGCTTTTGCTCTTTTAAATTGGGCTAGTTGAGGCATGTCGACGTTTTATGTAAGACTTTTATTTTTAGCTTTTAACTCAACCGTTAGAACTTTCTTTAATTAGATTTTAAATTGAAACAGATTATTTTTTACGAGTAAAAGAACTGTGCCCATCAACTAAGGCTTTTTCTGACCCCTGAATCCCTGGCCTGAAAAACTGTTGGGTTACCCCATGAGGAAGATACTGCTGATCTACCCAGTGCTGAGGATAGCTGTGAGCATATTTATAATTTTTCTTCTCCAGACCTACACTTGATAAGTGACCTGGAACTTCGAGTGTTGGATTCTCTTTCACAAAATTCAGTGCCTCATTAATTCCCATATAGGCCGAATTGGATTTCGGTGACAGTGCTAAAAAAACCGTGGCATGTGCCAGGGTAATCCTTGCTTCAGGCATTCCAATTTTCGAAACAACATAATGAGCGTTGGTTGTGACTGTTAAGCCTTGAGAGTTTGCTAACCCAATATCTTCGCTGGCTAAAATCATCAGGCGTCTGGCGATAAATTCAGGATCTTCGCCACCGTCAAGCATGATCGCGAGATATAAAAGAGCCGCGTCTGGATCTGAGCCTCGAATGGATTTAATAAACGCAGATATAACATCGTAATGGCGATTAGCATTTCGGTCGTATTGACGAGCATGCTCGAACAAATCTTTAAGCACTTGCTCTTTATTTTCAAGCTCAGATTTATTGAAGGCAACAAGAAGTGAGAGTTGGTTCAAAGCAAAGCGCGCGTCTCCATTTGAAAGTTTCGCAAGCTCCGGAATAAAAACTGCGAGATCTTCGCGCTCTATATCGATGAGCCCTCTTTTTAAAATTTCTTCAAGGTCTTCGACTTCGAGTTTCTTTAGTTCAATCAAAGAAACTCTTGAGATGAGTGCCTTGTTTAATGACGTGTGCGGATACTCCGTGGTGGCACCAATAAAGAGAAAATCTCCGTTCTCTAAATAAGGCAAAAGGGCGTCCTGCTGAGATTTATTAAAGCGATGAATTTCATCGATAAAGAGGATACTTTCTTTTTTGAATTCCCGTTTGTGATCAAGCATCTCTTGAATCAGGCGTTTTAACTCTGGAATCCCCGACGTCACAGCACTAAAAACATTAAGTTCTCGACCAATTTGCCCTGAAAGAATATGGGCAAGAGTTGTTTTACCAGTTCCCGGTGGTCCCCAAAAAATCACGTGTCTTGGATGAGTAACCATTTTCTCAAGAGCAGGTCGAATTTTTTGCTGCCCGTAAAAATCGACGAGACTTTTTGGTCGCATTTTAGCAGCTAGAGGTGGGTCATTTTCACTCTGTAAATTGAAGGCGTCGAGTTGCATGGGAGGCAGTCTAATCCGGTCCTCTTTGACTGTAAAAATAAAACCTTTTGACGCAGGCACATTCGTTGACAAGCAGGGCCAGAGAGGATAACTTTTCCCTTCTAAAATCTATACGCACCGACAGTTTAAGAGGGGGTGTTATTATGTCGAATATTCAAATCAATATTGATGAACGTTTTCCAGCAGAAAAAGCGTTGAAGAAATTCAAACGTCTTTGTGATGCTTACGGAATCGTTAAAGAGTATCGCGCCCGCCAGGAATACAGAAAACCTTCTGTAAAACAGAAAGAAAAACTTGAGAACGCTGAAAAACGCCGCCACAAGACTACAACTCGTGGACGTCACTCTACGAAGTACTAAGTACCATTGAATGAGGCCCTCGCAAGAGGGCCTTTTTTTTAGAAGTAATATCTCAAGATACTGTTCCAACGATTATGAATCGCTGCTAAATATGGCCCCATTCCTTCCGGTGTTTTCTTGTTTCTTTTCGTCAGACTTTGATTCAATAAGTTGATTGCGAAATTAAGTGATGTCACATTTCGATTCATAAATTCGTAACTGATACTTTTTCCTAACTGAATCTGGATAGGCTGAACGAAACTAAAAAAGAAATGTCGAAATTCATCCTTGTAGATGTACGGAATAAACTCCACCAATGCGAGAGAAGCATAAGTTCCTAGCTCATCGACTTGTTTCACGAAGGGATAAGTTTCTTGTCTTGGGTTCACATCGGCCTTAAGAGCAAACGAAGCATTATCGAGCTTGCCCTGAAGGGACTCAAGACTTTCCTGGAAATCACTAATCATCCGAAGACCCGCGATGTTGGTGAGGTAGAGGCTTGATGAAACATTCTGCTTTTTTATCAGACGAAATGTATCCACGCTCATGACCTTGAGCTTAGTCCGAAGACTATTAATCTGAGTGAGACATTTTTTCTCAAGCAGGCGAGGGCACTCTTTTAAGAGCGCATCTTTTTGATCTGAAAGGTGATCAATGTCCTTGATAATTTCAACGAGCTCTCTCGGAACATCTGGGAACAAAACAATCATTTGATAGAAGTCATTCAAGATCCCAGATAGCACGGGACGAACATTCACCTGGAAATTCTGGGATGAAATCGCATGCTGGGCAAACGCAGGACTGGTGGATAAAAGGAAGAAGAGCAAAAACTTCATAGAATCATTATGGCATCTTGAGCTTCTGTTCATCAATTTCAAAGAGCTCGAGGTAGGTTGTTTCCTCCCAGAGACCCGGCAGGCGATCCATAAAACTATTTAACTCAGGTCTATAATAAAAATGAAGGGCCGAAGGTAGCTGTGAAATGGGCCTTATCACGACCAAGGGCATCTCTGAAGTGAGGCAGTGGATGGTTTTGTGCTCAAAGAGTTCAGGACAAATCTTGATTAAAAAAAGAAAAAGATAAATCCCTCCCCCAGAAGTTGAAAACTCTAGGACATCTGATTTTTCTTCTCTCATACGGTCTGCGAAAATTTGTCCGATCCTCTGAAACTCACGGGAGTTAAATGAGGAAAGGCGAAGAAGTACTTTTCTCACATCCGGAGTGAGGGACTTTTTCTCTCGGTCCGAGAGTGGGTAACTGGTGAAGTTTTGGATTTTGAGTTCATCAAAAGTAAAAGAGCTATCGACGTGGAGCTCGGCTTCAAAATAGGGTCTTGGTGTTCCCTGAACGGTTTTTTGGATCTTCAAATGGTAGTACTCTTTCCAATTCATGGGAGTACTATCGGACTTAAAACAAGAAAAATTCGATGCTTTAAATGAGCTTTAAGTTGCTTAAAAGGTTAGCTTTTAAAGGATATCAAGCCATTCTTAATGGAACACTGAGTAAGATTTATCAGATTTGAACTATTCCCCTTTTCACACCGAATTGGGCTTGTTACACACAGCCCAATTCCAAATTAGAGCACGGGCTCTTTAAACTACCAAAGGGGTATTAAATGAAAATCGTATCATGGGTCATTTTATTTTGCTTAACTGCAAACGTGTTCGCATCTGCTGCTTCAACTCAAGAGCTTGAGAAGAGCCTTGATGATTACCAGTACTCTATGACTGTTGAATGGGATCAAAAAGATAAAGCTTTTTACTCTCAGAAAACGGAAGCATTCTTCGCTAAACTCGGAAATCTTATGAAAGATGGCCAGGTTTCTCAAGCTGAAGTGATGACTCTTGTTGAAAAGAAAGTTGCTGATAAGAATGTTGTTTCTAGCATCAAAGCTCAACTTGCTAACGTTTCTTCAGTTGGATCTGCTTCTGAACTCGCAAACATTCTCAGAGACAATGCTGATAAGTTCTATACTAAGGGTGCTTCTTGGAATGGCGATACAACTCTTACAGTTGGTATCGTAGCAGTCGTTGTTGGTGTTATCGGTTACGCGATCTGGTTCTCTGCAACTCACAAGTGTGTTGCTTATGCTCAACAGTACGTTTGTAACTCATACAACAACGGTGGATACGGCGGCGGCTACGGCGGTGGATATTACGGAAGTGGTTACTACTCTGGTTCTTCATACACTTCATGTGGATACCAGGACGTTTGTACTGAGTACGTAAAGAAATAGTTTTCGATAATAGTTTTTGATTTTGAAAGGCCACCTAAGGGTGGCCTTCTCATTTGTACTTCTATGAAAAATTTACCCCCCCAATAAGTTCTTGGTAACGTATTCTTTGTTAAAGTGTTATATGGTGCGTTAAACCAGAATGAGAGAGGAAAAATGAAATTCATATCTTGGGTATTGTTGATTTGTTTGAGCTCAAATGTTTTAGCCTCCGCAAGTTCAATGCAGGAACTCGAGAGCAGTTTGGATGAGTACCAATACTCAATGACAGTTGATTGGGATCAGCACGATAAAGTTTTTTATCAACAGAAGACTGAAGCTTTTTTTTCAAAGCTTCAAGATCTCATGATAAATGGACAGGTTACTCAGGCCGAAGTGATGACTCTCATCGAAAGTAAAGTCGCAGATAAAAGTGCCATCAATGATATCAGAGCACAAATTGGTGATGTCTCATCAGTTAAATCCTCCTCTGAGCTCGCCAATATTCTTAAAGATAATTCTGATAAGTTTTATGCAAAAGGTGCTAGCTGGGATGGCGTTACGACTCTGACCGTTGCCATTGTTGCTCCTATCGTAGGTCTCTTTGCTTACATAATTTGGTATGGTGCAACTCACAAGTGTGTAGCTACCAGTCGCGAATATGTTTGTGAAGCTCGCAGTAACGGTATTGGTGGAATTAATAATAATTGCGGTTATCGAAACGTATGTACTGAAACGGTTCGGAAGTAGCTCAAAGAGAAGGCACCTTGAGGTGCCCTCTCACTTTTGATCAGATTTTTTTAACGAAAATTTCAAACTTATCTTCATCAATCTCGCAAACAATACTTTCTGCAATGGCCTTATCCGATACTGTCCCTTTCACCATGAGTGTCTCAGCTGAAATGTATCCTTGAAACTTCTCAAAGACCTTGGAGAGAGCTTGTGAGGTATGAATGGTGACTTCAATCCTGTCGGCCACATTGAAGTTAGAGTCCTTCCGGGCCTTCTGAATACGATTGACCATCTCACGGGCAAGACCTTCATCAATCAGATCCTGATCAAGCGTGCAGTTCATATCGATAGTAATAAAACGGTTTGTCACTGCTGCTGTCCCGGCCTTCGGATTTCTGAATACTAGAATTTCGGTCTGATCAAAATCGACCCCTTTAAGAGTGACTTTTCCTCCGTCTTCAATTTTCTGAACTTCTTGACTTGAAAGAGACTCGATCAAAGGCTTAAACGAGCCCATATCCTTCCCGAGTTTTTTTCCTAAAACGGGAAGATTTGGTTTCGCTGAAAGGCTGACAAACTCAGATTCGTTAGTCATGTATTCAACAAGCTTCACGTTTAATTCTATCTTGATGAACTCCTCGAGCTTTTTCATCTCGTCGAGCAACTGCTTATCCTGATGAATAATCTTCAACAACTTGAGCGGAGTTTTAACTTTCACAACTTCCTGGATCCGTTTCTGACGACCCAAAAGAACTACCTGCTGCATTCTTCCAACTGCGGTCTCAAGAATAGGATTAATCAAATCTTCAATGGCTTCAGGATACGAGCAAAGGTGAACCGACTCTTCTGTCTTTCCACCAAAGGTCTTAAGTTCTTGGTAAATAATATCTGAAAGAAACGGAGCAAAAGGGGCCATCAAACGAGAGATTGTTTCAAGGGCCGTGTAAAGAGTTGAGTAGGCGGCATTTTTATCTTCTGACATTCCTTCTTCCCAAAAGCGTCGGCGATTAAGTCGGATATACCAGTTAGTTAGATCTTCAATGAACGCAAAGAGTTCCGGCACCACATTGTAGAGCCTGTAGTTTTGCATTTCATGGTTCACGTTCTTAATGAGGGTCTGCATTTTGGACATGAGCCATTGATCAAGAATATTTTCAGATTCCGTAGCAGCAAAAGCAAAAGATCCATCAGCATCGACAGCAATTTCGTGAGATGCCAGGCCGTCTATTTTCCAGCCATCAACCTTTGCATAAGTAGAGAAAAATTTAAAAGAGTTGTACCAGGGAAGAAGCGCACGGCGAACCATGTCTTTAACCCCGTCATCAGTGAAACGAAGTTCTTCAGCTCTCACAAGACCTGAGTTAATCAGAAATAATCGCAGAGCATCGGCCCCAAAAGTTTCAATCAGCTCATCTGGTGGTGTGTAATTTCGAAGACGCTTACTCATCTTCTTTCCGTCGCCGGCAAGAACCATTCCGTTCACGATCACGTTTTTAAAAGCTGGTTTATCAAAAAGGGCCGCTGATAAAACAGTAAGAGTATAAAACCATCCTCGTGTTTGATCGAGACCTTCAGCGATAAACTCTGCTGGGAATCCTTCTTTAAATATTTCCTGATTTTCAAACGGGTAGTGGAGTTGAGCATATGGCATTGAACCCGATTCAAACCAGCAGTCTAAAACTTCTGGAATCCGTCGATAGGTTCCTTCTTCTCCA